>DAIPZX010000345.1:0-2771 GCA_036781995.1 Massilibacteroides sp.
GTAATGTCTCGGTCATTTTCTTAGCCAGTTCCACCCGTTTAACAATAAGTTCTTTGTCTTTCCTGAACTCATCGGTAAGATAAGCAATACTGTCGGCTGCTGTTATCGTACCTTGTTCGTTCAACTCTATAACCTTGAATTTAAGGTCATATTTGCTGCCGCGCTTATCTGTTTGTAGATAATCCCCAATGGTTTGCTCATACTTTGATTTTGTCCCGTTAGAACCGCAAGAAACCATAAAAACTGCGATTAGGAGATAGATTACATTTTTCATGAATGGATACATTTATACTGTTATACTTTACGTTAGTTTAGCGTTATGGCAGGGAGTTTTGAAGATAAATTATATACTATCAAAACTTCTGCTTCCCGTTTGGGTTTTGTACGGGTATATTCGGTCAATGCCTTCATTACCCATTCGCGAAAAGCCCGTCCTTCATAAGACGCTATGCGGTAGCTGACAAAAATCAATGCTTCCAGATTGTACAGCGTTACTTCGCATGGGCGACCGTTATTCTCGTATTTGTGCGTATGGGTAACTTCTTCCTCCCGCAATATACCGGACTTGAATATTGCCCGAAGATTATTGCCGATAGTATTTACAAACACATTAAATAAATCAGCCATTTCGTGCTTTGACATCCAAAGGGTGCAATTTACGAGTTTTGCTTCAACAATTAGCTGATTTTCATCGTTTTCTTTGATTGTTATATATCCCCGTTCCATAATTATTCTTCATTTTGAACATTAAAACCTATTCGTTTACGCGGCTTATTCTCCAACTCCTTTTGCGAAGCCAGTTCTGTAAGAGCCTGATAAATATCGCTGAACTGCATATTTGTCTCAATCATAAAGTCCTCTAATTTACGATTAAGTTCGGCATAGCCAAGTGCGTACTGGCGCAAAGCGACAAAAGCCCGCATGATAGAGATATTGACTTCTATTGCTTTGGGACTTCTTAGCACTGAAGAAAGCATCGCCACCCCTTGCTCGACGAAAGCGAAGGGGGTAGCAGGACTGAATTTTACTGTCTGCGGGAGGTTATCACAAATTGTGATAACCTCTTGCCACTCGTTCTTTGTTAGTTCAAACATAAAGTCGCTTGGGAAGCGGCTTATGTTACGTTTTACCGCTTGTTTCAACGCCCTTGTTTCCACTTCGTAAAGCTCCGCGAGGTCAAAATCTAAGATGACACGCTGACCTCTTATCTCGAAAATCTTGTTTTGAATGATTTGTAGTTCCATGATATTGGGTGTTATTGATTGATGACAAGTTTTTCTCCCATTCCTTTCACTTTATTCGCGAAAACATTCATATCATTACTGATTTTTGCATCGGTAATCCTTGCGTAGATTTGTGTTGTTCGGATATTAGTATGTCCTAACATTTTGCTGACACTTTCGATTGAAACACCTTTGGAAAGTGTCAGCGTCGCGAATGAGTGCCGGGCGAGGTGGAATGTCAGTTCCTTTTCAATACCGCATATTGAACCGATTTCCTTCAAGTAAGCATTCACCTTTTGATTGCTTGGCACAGGCAAAATTCGGTTGTCAGGAAGCATACCTTTATACTTTTCTAAAATCTTCTTTGGAATATCCAATAATGGAATATTAAAGGCGACATCGGTTTTTTCCCGTTTGCCCATAATCCACATGTTGCCGTCGAAAGATTTACGAATATTATCTTCCCGCAGATTCTTAACATCAATGTAAGCCAATCCGCAGAAACATGAAAAAACAAAAATATCCCGCACCTGTTCCAACCTTTTTGTAGAAAATTCTTTTGCCATTATCGCTTCGATTTCTTCTTGCTGCAAATAGCCCCGATCAACTTTCTTTATGCGGATTTTGTAGTTGGCAAACGGATCAACTTTTATCCAACCATTGTTTTTGGCTATGATAACGATGCGCTTAAAGAACTGCATAAATTTGGCTGTTGTATTTGGGTTACAACCACATGTGGTTAAAAGATAGACCTCGAAATCGGTAAGAAAGAGGTGGTTGATTTCCTTGAAAGAAATATCACTTAGATTATATTTCTTTTTTAGAAAATCGCTTAGATGCTTTCGTGTAACCTCATACTTTTGATAAGTTGCTTTCGACTTGTTGATGCCTATCAATCTTTCCACATCATCATTATGCCGCTTAAACTGTTCAAGTAGATTGTGATCTTTTGATGTTCCGCCAAGAAATTGGTTTTTGACTTTTTCTGCGGTAGCATTTACTTCATTCAATAGAATGTCATTATAAATACTGAACAATACAGATCTTGTCTTGTCGATGACAGAGTTGATTTCGACCGCTTCATTTGTACGTCCGGCTGCTTTGCCTGCCTTAACATCCCAAATCGCCGGATTTACGTCTTTCTTAATGCCAAACCGGGCTTCTTGTTTGTCGATTGTTATCCGACAAAAAATAGGCACTTCGCCATTTGCTTTTTGCTTGTCTCTTTTCAGGAAAAAGAGTACCTTAAATGTACTTCGCATAACTCAAATTTTAATGTTACAAAATTAATTCAACTATCTCAATTTGAGTACTATGTGACACTGCCAATACTGGACAACCTACTACCAATTTCAGACAATTCGTACCCCTTTTTTCGGGTTTTCAAAAAGGGGTACGATTTGGAGCGCAAAGTATGTCCCTTTTTGGCTTTTTTCTGTCTTTTCAGACCTGACAAGATAGAAACAAAAAACCCTACAAGTCATTGAACTTGTAGGGTTTGTCTGAATTTTGTCGCCTGTTGTCTTAGGCTTTCAGCGGAGAGAGAGG
>DAIPZX010000346.1:0-2755 GCA_036781995.1 Massilibacteroides sp.
GAATTTCTTCCACGCCTCATTGCGGGTGTCTATATCTTTATACCAGGTCAGATAAATGAGGGACGGCATGCGCGGACCGGCCAATACCTCGCCATAACAAACCGGATTGATTCCTACTTTGTCAAAAATAGCCATTTCATCGACGTTAAACATTTTTACCTTGCGTTGATTAGCCTCTTCGTTCGGACTCTTGTAATTGCGGAATTCGAATATTGTTCTGTCTTTATCCGGTCTGCTTAGTTGGGGTATCCTGTCAAAAGCTTCACATAAGAACGTCTCAAACGCTGTGTAGACAGGATTAACAGCCGAAGCTTCATAAAAAGGCCGGGCTGCTTTGCAGAAAGATTCGTTTTTCCAAATATTCTGCTTAACCTGATGAAAGGTTGTTATATCGGGATAAACGAACAGATAGAAACGCTTCTCCCGGTCTTCTTTCTTATACAGGGAAAAGGCGCCGACAGAGATATTAAATGTATTATAAGCGGGAATTAAAACCTGTTGGTAAAAGTTATCCAAGTCAGTCTTGCCTTCGGTCAGAGTATAAATACGCCATTCATATATTTCCTTTTCTTTTGCACCGGAAGACTGAACGGAAGCCATGCTTTCTACTGCGGGAACCGCGGCTAATATCCCTGCTGCTCTGATAAATTGTCTGCGTTTCATAATAATAAAATAAGATTGTTATGTGTTTATTTTGGAAAGAATCAGAATGCAGCATGATACTCAATCAGGCCGGACATCGGACTTTCAAGTATCAGGTCTATCTCTATGCCATACTCCCGGGCAACTTCTTCCAGAATATCAGCATGCTTAGAGGCAAAAGAGCCGACAAATCGGATAGGGTATCTGTGGTAATCATACTGGCATACACAACGGGTGAAAAAACTTCTCAGATTATCCGTAAACAAGCCATGCACATAATCATCTTTCAGGTAATCTGCCAGAAAGTAAGAAATCGTTGCCAAAAACCGGTTGGGAAAGGAACTGTTGTAAACCGAGTCCATTACGTTATCTGCCGTGATACGGAATTTATCATAAAAATCCAGGGCTAAACCGGACGGCGTAAGCTCTTTCAAAACATCTGCCAGAAAATGTTTCCCTAAAACAGATTCGCCCCCCTCATCTCCCAAAATATAGCCGGCTGGGCGTACGTTTTTTACGATGTCGGCTCCGTCATAGAAACAAGAATTTGAGCCGGCTCCCAATATACAGGCAATCCCGGATTCGCCTTTGAAAAGTCCGCGTGCTGCAGCCAGCAGGTCACTCTCAACAGTGATTGGCGATTTGAATTGCGCAACAAGTGACGCGGAAAGAATGCCTTTCTTTTCTGCAGAATTACATCCGGCGCCATAAAAATAGACGTGCTCCATTTTTCGTTTAAAAAAAGATTCAGGCAGATTCAGGCGGACAGCCCGACTAATCTCCCGCCTGTTTTGGAAGAATGGATTAATCCCTTCCGTAAATTCTCGTTGCAATACGATATCTTGATCTACGAGCACCCATTCAGCTCTCGTTGAGCCACTTTCAGCAATCAGTTTCATGTCGTTTTTACGTTTCAATGACAAATATAGATAATAACCGGAGATTTGATAATAAATTCCTGTTATTAAGAAGAGAAAAAGGTAGTGATTGTCATCCGGTTATATAAAAAAGCCTTTCTTTGTGTAAACATTAAATCTGATAAAACAGTATGATACTTGGAATTGACTTAGGAGGAACAAATGTCCGCATCGGCCAATTGTCCAACGGTAAATTAGTAAACAAAATCACGGCGCCGAGTCCGGGACAAATGCCTTTGGACGAATCCCTTACTTATCTGAAAGAACAGATCCGTAAAATGATTACCCCCGAAACACGCGGAATCGGCGTTGGTGTTCCTTCGGTTTTGGATAGTGAGACGGGTACTGTCTATAACGTAGCGAATATCCCTTCCTGGAAAGAAGTTCCCTTAAAAAACATACTCGAATCGACGTTTAACGTTCCCGTTTATATCAATAACGATTCCAATTGCTTTGCGCTGGGAGAAAAGAAATTCGGCGAAGGTCGCCCGTTTAAACATATGGCAGGCGTTACGCTGGGTACCGGTGTAGGAGCAGGCATTATTATCAATCAGCATTTATACGGAGGAAGTAATACCGGAGCCGGAGAAATAGGCTGTCTGCCCTACCTTGAGGCCACGTTGGAAGATTATTGCGGAAGCATGTTTTTTAAAACACATCATAATACCACCGGGAAAGAAGCTGCGGAGAAAGCAGGCAATAACGATCCGGCGGCTTTGCGCATATGGGAAGAATTTGGGATGCATATGGGTCGCTTAGTAGAAGCAATTGTCTTTGCCTATGATCCGGAAGCGATTATTTTCGGCGGAGGCATTACTTCCGCATTCCCTCTGTTTGAAACCGCTATGCGAAACAGGATGAAAGAATTTCCTTATCCCAAATCAATGGAAAAATTACAAATACGTATTTCAACAAATCCGGACATAGCGATTTTAGGCGCCGCAGGATTGGTAGAAGCGTAGTAACTCACGACACAGGACTATCGCATTTAAAATCGCATCGCCATCCTATGGGATGTAGGTCGAATAAAAACACCGCATCTGCCGGACATATACAAACACCGCATCGTCATCCTATGTTTGCAGTCGGATAAATAGCATCGTCATTGCGAGCGTAGTGAAGCAATCCAGTAGGCGACACAATGGATTGCTTCGTCGCTACGTTCCTCGCAAAGATGACGATACTATTTTAGATGC
>DAIPZX010000347.1:0-2733 GCA_036781995.1 Massilibacteroides sp.
AGATCGTTCATAGGCTGGTTAAGAGAGGAAACTATAGTTTTTTTCACTCTGGATATTGGAACCACTTCCGTTTTTTTACCGGGTTTATTACCCTCATTCACATTGTTGGAATCACTTTCGCCGCCCATATACTTTGCCGCCAGCTCGTAGGATTTTTCAAGTAATGCTACCTGATCGTCATAAGAAGTCGCTACTTTTTGCTGTTCTTCGACCATCGCTTTAAGTTGTTCTATTTCCCCGCGTAGTTCTTCTTTCTCTAAATCTTTTTTCGGCTCTTCGTAGAAATTTCCGAGCGTACGGTTAATATCCATATAAGCAGAATTGGATGATTCAAATGAATTTGCCTGCCTGCTTTTATATCCGCCGTAACTACTCGATTTATTGGAAGTATCCGAAGAAATCTTATTGAGTTGCTCTCCAAATTCCAGTTCGGTTTCCACTTGTTCCTGATAATCTGCCGGATTTTCATTTCTCTCGCCAAGCATAAAAGAATAGTCCTGGAGTGAACGCATCTTTTCTTCCTGTTTCAGGCGTATCTGTTCCTGTTCATAGGCGGTTTTTTTATCATCCACTATTCCCGCTCCTTTAGGATCGGGGATGTCGGCATTAAAGCCGACTCCCTGCTGCTGGGCTTCTTTATCGCTTTTTGAAGGAGCGAAAATCCACCACATGCAGACCCCAAATGCGAGAAACATAATCGTAAACACCAGATACTTCTTAAGTTTCTGTTTTTGTTCTATATTACTCTTCTGTTGTGTCATTTTGTTCTGAATTAAAATGTTCATAAAAAAAATCTTCCATTTCTTTTTGGAGTTCATCCGGTTCTTCTTCATTTTCTGAATCCAAATCCGGAATAACTATGGGTAAGCTGATTTGCTCCCGTTGTTTATCTTCACGGCCAATATTGTATATAGCCCTGAAAGTGACATAGAAGTTAATAGCTGCGAAAACAACTATTAATGTTACTATCACAAAAATCCTTGTGCTGGGGCCCATTGGTGCACAGATGCTCCGAAAGCGATCTTCTACCCAATCTTTAATTTTGCTGATTATTTTTTTCATGATTTCTACTTGTTTATCGGTCCAGTACCCTGATATCCCTGTTCTCTATCACCAGAAAACCTTCCAGAATAAATCCATGGGGATTATTATCGCTACGGACAGAATTCTGTAATTTTCCGGTAGTAATAAGGATTCGTTCAGTAATGTTCTTTTCTCTTATGATATACTGCCTTGCATAGGTTTTCACATCATAAGGATATACATCGAAGTTGCATGCCACGCTGTCAATCTCTATCCGTTGATTGATATTACCCGAGATAAGCCTGTTATAATATCCTTTCTCGGATAAATCCCGGTAATGGTTGAAGGCTGTACGGTCTGAGAGGAATAAAGCCCGCCCTATATTACCCTCAATAGCACTTTTATCGGGGGATAACGTGAAGAAAAGTTCATGAAAGCGCCGTACGTGTTCTTTTGCCTCAACCGGACGGTTTTGTGACAAGTCTTGCGAAAGAGCGAGCATCAGGGACTTACCGCCATCTAATACGTATATCTTTTGCCGTTGGGCTTCTGCGAAACTATATGCTTTCCATACGGAATAACCCATCATTCCGGCACACAGGCAGAGAAAGATGATACTGAACAACCTGAGTTGTTTAAAACTCGATTCGATATTGTTTAATGATTTGAATTCCATTATTACCTGTTTAATTTATCGTTTTAAAAGTCGGCCTGCCACATTGCCAACAGCGGCTCCGGCAGCTCCGGCTACCACTGAACCAGCTTTAGTGGCCGTCGAATTCACATTTTTACCATAGCTACCCATTCCTCCTGCCGATATAATCCAATTAGCGACTGTCGGGATGGTAAAGTACCCCACGATGCCGATAATCATAAAAATGATATAAACTGTATTCGAACCGTCCGGAATGAAAGTCGCGTCTTCCAGTTGTTTAATATCCTGGTCAAGCATCAAAACCTGTATGCGAGCAAGGATACTGCTGAATAAGTCCGATACCGGAAGCCAGAGGTAAACGCTCAGGTATCTTGTTATCCACTGAACCAGGGAAGATTGAAATCCGTCCCAGACGGAAATTGCAAAGGCTATAGGCCCTAAAATGGCTAACACAACGAGGAAGAAGGTCCGAATCGTATCTATCACTAATGCTGCCGCCTGAAACAGAAGTTCCAACAATTCTTTAAACCAATTCTGTATGCCTTTCTTGGCATTATACATGGCTCTGTCGATATACATGCCGCATATTTCAATAGCATCAAAAGCACCCAATTTTTCTAGCTTTTCATCGAAAGTCGGCTTATCTACCAGATAAGCTGTTTCAGGGTTTCGTTTCATGGCTTCATATTCCAGCTTATCCCTCTTCTGACGATGTTCTTCCATACTGAGCGTCTGGGAACCAAGCATATTATTCGTTCCCTTGACAATGGGCGACATAACACTATTGATCGTTCCCAAAACCACAGTTGGGAAAAACATGATACAGAATCCGATTACAAAAGGCCTTAAAAGCGGATATACATCGATGGGTTCAGCGCGGGATAATTGCTGCCAGACACGGTAAGCAACATAGAAC
The DNA here is from genome assembly GCA_036781995.1 of Massilibacteroides sp. Classification (GTDB taxonomy): domain Bacteria; phylum Bacteroidota; class Bacteroidia; order Bacteroidales; family Tannerellaceae; genus Massilibacteroides. The sequence continues at coordinate 2,595 of DAIPZX010000347.1, forward strand.
AACGCCCCAAGTCCTGCTATACCTTTGGCCACTCCCACCATATCACTGCATAGCGGCATCATTTCCGTATAGAGATTCCGTAGGATTTGATGGAGATTCTCAAAATCGATTGCTAATAACATCATAAGCTTTTAGATTT
>DAIPZX010000348.1:0-2725 GCA_036781995.1 Massilibacteroides sp.
ATGTATAGATAAAACAAGAGGTATATAATATTGTTCCGATTTTAACTCTTTTTAAATAGTATTACACAAAAGCTTATTTCTATCTTTGATTCAAATTTGATTGGATGGTTATGGAATGGTGGATTATCGGTGGTTTTATTGGTTTAGGCGTACTGCAAATAGTTATTTATTTTCTTTTTCAAACCAAAAGAAAGAAGAACCCCGAACTGTTCGGCGAAATTGAAAAAGTATTCACACGGATTGAAAAAAATTTCAGGGAAGATTTTCACATAAACCGCGAGGAAAGCCGGAAAGCGGCAAAAGAAAACAGAGAAGAATTAGCTCGTTCACTCAGAGAATTTCAGGATACGTTTGAACGAAGCATACTTTCTTTCAATACGCTTCAACGGGAGAAGTTCTCCGCTATGAGCGAACAACAGCAACAATTGGTGAAACAAACCGAAAAACGCCTCGAAGAGATACGGCAGACCGTGGATGAAAAACTTCAGAAAACACTGAACGAACGCATCAGTCAATCCTTCCGGCTCGTTACAGAACAATTAGAGAATGTACAGAAAGGACTCGGAGAAATGCATTCGCTGGCACAAGATGTAGGCGGACTTAAACGCGTACTAAGCAATGTCAAAACCAGAGGTAACATCGGAGAGATACAACTCAGCATGCTGCTTGAGCAAATACTCGCTCCGGAACAATACGAAGCAAACGTCCGCACGAGGAAAGGATCGGATGCAATTGTTGAATTTGCAGTCAAGCTTCCCGGCAAAGATGATATGCGGGATTACGTTTATCTTCCCATTGACGCCAAATTTCCGAAAGATGTATACGAACAGCTACTTGATGCCTACGACAAAGCAGATCCCCAAGCGATAGACGCCGCCGGAAAAATGCTCGAAACAACCATTCGCCGCATGGCAAAAGATATTTCGGATAAATACCTTGCCCCTCCGCAAACAACAGATTTCGGGATTATGTTTTTGCCTTTTGAAGGCATTTACGCGGAAGTAGTGCGTCGCGCCGCCTTGCTTGAAGATTTGCAGAGGCAATATAAAGTTGTAGTAACCGGCCCCACCACATTAGCCGCTATACTGAACAGTCTGCAAATGGGATTCCGCACCTTGGCCATACAAAAGCACTCCGGTGAAGTATGGACCATACTCGGCGCAGTAAAAAAGGAATTTGAGAAAGTAGGCGGCATGCTGGAAAAAGCACAAAAGAATTTACAAACTGCCAGCGGACAAATAGAGGAAGTGCTCGGAACCCGCACTCGTGCGATACAACGAAGATTAAAAGACGTAGATACGCTGAGTGAACAAGAAGCCCGGAAGATTATTCCGGAAATAGGAACACCGGAAAAAGATATCGAAAACGACTTGCTGTAAATCCCCTGTTTAACAATAAATGCAAGGCAGTTTCTTTATGATTAGTTTTTTTGTATTTTTGCGCCTGATTTCTTTAAACATACGGTATTATATATAATATTATTATCCGATTTTATTATTCAATAAAACATTCTCTTTACTTAAATATGAGACTTTTACAAGAGAAATTAGCAAAGTACGATCTTCCTCAAAAGGCTATGGCGGCAGGAATTTATCCTTATTTCCGCATGATCGAAAGTGATCAGGATACAGAGGTTCAGATCAACGGAAAAAAGGTATTAATGTTTGGCTCAAATGCTTATTTAGGACTTACTAACCATCCCAAGGTTAAACAAGCAGCTATTGAAGCAATCGAAAAATACGGAACCGGATGCGCCGGGTCAAGATTCCTTAACGGAACATTAGACCTGCATGTTCAATTAGAAAAGCGTCTGGCAGAATTCGTAGGCAAAGAGGATGCCATTATCTATTCTACCGGTTTCCAGGTAAATTTAGGCGTTGTGTCCTGCCTTACCGGACGAGAAGATTATATCATCTGGGATGAGTTAGACCATGCTTCTATTATTGAGGGGCACAGACTTTCTTTCTCCACCAAATTAAAGTATAAACACAACGACATGGATTCGTTGGAAAAACAACTTCAGAAATGTGAGCCGGACAAAATAAAACTGATTGTCATTGATGGTGTGTTTAGTATGGAAGGAGACATTGCCAAACTACCTGAAATTGTAGCGCTTGCCAAGAAATACAATGCAAGTATTATGGTGGATGAAGCACACGGAATCGGCGTTTTAGGAAAACAGGGACGCGGAACCTGTAATCACTTTGGTGTAACAGACGATGTTGATCTGATTATGGGAACATTCAGTAAATCTTTTGCTTCAATAGGGGGATTCATCGCTTCAGACAAAGAAACGATCAATTACCTCAGACACAACTCTCGTTCCTATATATTCAGCGCAAGTAACACCCCGGCGGCAACTGCTGCCGCTAATGCTGCGTTAGATATTATGCTAAGTGAGCCCGAAAGAATTGAAACGCTATGGAAACTGACTAATTACGCGCTAAAAGGATTCCGTGAGATGGGTTGTGAAATCGGACACACCTCTACCCCCATCATCCCCTTGTACATTCGCAACAACGATCTGACATTCCTCATCGTCAAAGAACTCTTTGATGCAGGTATTTTTGTCAATCCGGTTGTTTCTCCGGCAGTTGCCCCACAAGACACATTAATTCGTTTCTCATTAATGGCAACCCATACAAAAGAACAATTAGATAAAGCACTTGGTGCAATCCGGACTATATTCAGCAAATACGGATTGATCTGAAAGAAGAACACAACG
>DAIPZX010000349.1:0-2719 GCA_036781995.1 Massilibacteroides sp.
CTAAGTGGTGTATAAGTAATTGAATATCAAAGTCAATAATCGCTGAATAGTTACATGTATCCAACGGTATGTTAAAAATGCCAACAGACTGCCTGAGATTAATCCATTTTCGTTTTGATACAAAATTGGCTAATTTGGTTACTTATTGATGAATCGGGATGGTTCAATTCTTGAACAGTATTGTATTTCTGAAAAATCATTATCTTTGTTCACAAACAAAATTATATATTTTATACCTCAAAGAATTTATGTCGGACGATAAGAAAGTTATCTTTTCAATGGTGGGGGTGTCGAAAACGTTCCCTCCTCAAAAACAAGTTTTAAAAAATATCTACTTGTCTTTTTTCTATGGTGCTAAAATCGGGATTATTGGTTTGAATGGCTCCGGAAAATCTACATTGCTTAAAATTATCGCGGGTATTGAAAAGGAATATCAGGGAGAAGTGGTTTTTTCGCCCGGTTATTCGGTGGGATATCTGGAACAGGATCCGCAATTGCAAACCGGCAAGACTGTCAAAGAAATTGTGCAGGAAGGTGTGCAGGAAACCGTGGATATCCTTCGGGAATACGAAGAGGTGAACGAAAAATTCGGTGATCCGGAAGTGCTCGATGATCCGGATAAAATGGATGCACTGATTGCCCGGCAGGCGGAGTTGCAGGATAAAATCGATGCAACGGATGCATGGAACTTAGACAGTCGTTTGGAAAGGGCGATGGATGCGCTGCGTTGTCCTCCTGAAGATCAGGTGGTGGATACGTTGTCCGGTGGTGAACGTCGCCGTGTGGCTTTGTGCCGTCTTTTGCTTCAACAACCGGATGTATTACTGCTTGATGAACCGACCAACCACCTGGACGCGGAGTCTATCGATTGGTTAGAACAGCATTTACAACAATATGAAGGTACAGTAATCTGTATCACGCACGACCGTTACTTCCTGGATCACGTAGCCGGTTGGATTTTGGAACTGGATAGGGGTGAAGGTATCCCCTGGAAAGGAAATTACTCTTCATGGTTAGACCAGAAAACGAAGCGGATGGCGCAGGAAGAAAAGCAGGCCAGCAAGCGCCGCAAAACGTTGGAACGCGAATTGGAATGGATTAATCTGGCTCCTAAAGCCAGACAGGCAAAGGGTAAGGCTCGTTTGAATTCGTATGAAAAATTGCTGAATGAAGATACAACAGAACGGGAATCCAAACTGGAAATCTTTATTCCGAACGGTCCTCGTTTGGGTAATAAAGTGATTGAAGCACAGCATGTGGCAAAAGCCTTTGGCGAAAAGCTTTTGTTTGATGATCTGAATTTCATGCTTCCGCCAAACGGTATTGTCGGTGTGATCGGGCCGAATGGTGCGGGGAAAACCACGTTGTTCAAGATGATTATGGGCATGGAAAGTGTGGATAAGGGGACTTTTGAAGTAGGAGAGACCGTTGCCTTAGGCTATGCCGATCAAACACACAGGGATATCGATCCGAAGAAGACGGTCTATCAGGTGGTGTCTGGCGGTAATGAATTTATCCGGGTGGGAGGCAAGGAAATTAATGCGAGAGCTTATCTTTCCAAGTTTAACTTTGCCGGTGCGGATCAGGAGAAGCTTTGCGGAATTCTGTCCGGTGGAGAAAAAAATCGTTTGCACTTAGCTATTACGCTGAAGGCAGAAGCAAATGTTCTGCTGCTCGATGAACCAACCAATGATATTGACGTAAACACGCTTCGTGCTTTAGAAGAAGGGTTGGAGAATTTTGCCGGTTGCGCCGTGGTTATTTCGCACGACCGTTGGTTTCTGGACCGTATCTGTACGCATATCCTTTCATTTGAAGGAAACTCCGAGGTGGTTTATTACGAAGGAAGCTATTCTGATTACGAGGAGTATAAGAGAAAACAATCGGGTTATGAAGAGCCTAAACGCGTTCGTTATCGCAAATTAATCGTTGACTAATCATAAATTAAACTATCATGAGAAACAAACTTTTTTCCACATTACTGGTGGCTGTCGCTGTTTTCATTGGAGCAGCATCGGCACAAGCTCAAAAAACAGTGAAACTGTTTAATGGTAAAGACCTTACGAACTGGGACTTTGTCGTAGATAAAAACGCTGTTCCCGCTGATCAGGTTTTTTCCGTACGTGACGGACTGATCCATATTAAGGGTCAACCGTTCGGTTATATGTATACGAAAGAAAAATACGGCAACTATAAGTTGAACGTTGAATGGCGTTGGGAGGGAGAAGCTACGAATAGTGGCATTTTTCTGCTGATTGAAGAAGTCAAGAATCCATTTCCGAACGGTATCGAATGTCAGTTGGCAGCAGGAAAAGCCGGAGACTTTGTTTTGCTTGGCGGATCCGACCTGATCGAGTTTCATCAACGTCCGGGGACGACACGTCCCGGTTTTCCTGTTGTGCCGAAAACCAATCCTTCAAGCGAAAAGCCTACAGGAGAATGGAATAAGGCAACGATTTACGTTAGAGACGGCGTAATAACCGTATTCATCAATGGTGTATATCAGAACACAGGCTCCAACAAAATCAAAACCGGACATATCGGTTTGCAAAGCGAAGGAAAAGACATTCAATACCGGAATGTGGTGTTGACGCAGTTCTAATCCTGTGTTTGCAGAGGAGTCCGGGTTGGATAAGAAAAAAACATTGCGAGGCTTCATCCCAATTTTGGGGTGGAGTCTCGCAATGACACAATCCGGAACACAAAACCTCGAAGTTTT
>DAIPZX010000350.1:0-2682 GCA_036781995.1 Massilibacteroides sp.
AATAATATTAGCCTTCGCTTCTCCTGTCTCTAAATTATTAAACCATTCCATTTTATGGTTATAATATAGATAGCTAAAGAAATTACTTATTGCTCCAGCGGATATCTTTTCTCCAATATTAAAACGATCATAATATTTATTTGGTGTATCTTTATCAATAAAAACGTCTCCTTCTCCTGTAAGAACCCAATTTGAATTAATATTTTTTAAATGCCTTACAATATTTATTATTGGCTCAACGGATATTGTCGTCTTATTGTTTTCTACGTCTGATAAAAAACTTTGCGATATACCGAGTAAATCTGCCCAACGTTTTTGATCAAAGTTATTATATAACCTTAATATTTTAATGCGCTCACCAATAGAGTTAGTGATGCAATATTTATTTATTAATGCGTTTATATCAGTCTTTGAAGGTTTCTCTTTTTTCATATTTATACGATCTAATAATTTATCGAAATATCGATAATAATGATTGACGAATATCGATATTTCGATATATAGTCATACTATGAGACATCAAGTTAACATACCCTTAAAAGAAATTGAAGGCAGTTTACCGCTGTACTGTCAAATTCGTGGAGCCTTTATTCAAAAGGGCAGTTCCTTAAATGAATGGTGCAAGGCAAATGGCTGGAATCATGCTCATACTGCCCGCTGTTTAAAGGGTGTGCATAATGGACCTGCTGCTAAACGATTGCGAAGTCAAGTTTTTATGGAGGCTTTAGAATGATAAGCTCTCCGAATTGGCTTTCTTCCTTATGTTTTTCGTCCGTTGCAAAAATCACAGAGAGAATGGCAAATAAAGCCCTATCCCGTGCCTATGATGGCAAGCCTTGGCGTGGTCATTATCTTGAGGTTCGGACTGTTAAAGGTCGCGGCGGACGCTCCGGCATTCAGTATGAAGTGAATGCCGCCAGCCTTCCGGATGATCTTCGAATGATTGTTGAAAGCCAGTCGAAAGCGGTTCAAACAGTTTCCAAAAGTCAGGAACACAAGCTTTTACAGACACAGAAGGCCGAAGAGGGAGCTAAATTCAAACTAAGCATTATCACTCCTTTACTAAATATCAATAATACAGAGCGCACCGCCCGGATACGGGAGCTTAATGGAACAGAAGTTCTCTGGCCGGATGGAAACAGGAAGTCCTTGAACAAAAATTCCCTTTACCGCTGGCTTAAAGCCTATGAAACAGAAGGTATTGCAGGACTTTATCGAAAACAGCGTTCTGATAAGGGCGAAATGCGTGTATTCATTACAAGGGAATGGGATAAGGCTGTCCCCTTTGATGATGAAACCAAGGAACGGATCGCAAAAGAACATAAAGCTAATTGCCAGACAAGCCTTATCAAGGGTGAAGCTCTGGGACAGACGCAAATCGTAACAAGGGAATGGTTGATTAAAATAACCAGAGAGAATGGCTTTAATCCTGGACGGGAAGAACTGGAAAAAATCTGCTCTGTTCCTGAACAGCATGTTCTCAGGGAATTTCGTTGCAAAAAAGTAGCGCAGAAAAACAGAGACAATACAGGCTTTGAACATAGCAGGGCGCGGGCAAAGCGTACTCTGGAAGGTCTCAAACCTATGGATATTGTTGTTGGCGACGTCCATCCCATTGATAACTGTATCTTACGTCGGGATGACCCTGAATCAAAAGTCAATCCCCGCGCTATCGCATGGATTGATGTTGCCACAAATGTCTGCCTGCGGACTGATGTATTTTTTCCTGAGAAAGGATGCGATGTTACCAATACCGTTGTTTTAACAAGCTTCTTTATGCTTGTTAAAGAATTCGGGATGATGAAGACACTTTATATAGATAACGGCTCGGAATACAATTTTGCCTATAATATCAAAAAGTTGGTTCATTTGCCAGACCTTGTGATCAGGGATGTTACTTTTGAACATAACTTCAAGGATTATGGGCAGGTTAAACACGCAAATCCCTACAATCCGCAATCCAAGCCGATTGAAGGGTTCTTCGGTAATTTTACAAGAAATTACTACAGTTCAATGCAAGGTTATATCGGCGGTGACCGGATGAAGAAAAAAACATCTAATCACGGCAAGGAAATGGAACCCTATCAGGGAAGCTATGACGATTTTCGGCAAGAAATAGAAGAGTACAGGAATTCCTACAATCTTACACCTCATAAAAAAGGAAATATCAAGGGATCATCGCCCCGCAGAGTATGGAATGAGTTTATCCGCAACAGCTGGACAACAACATCTGTTGATGATGAAAGCTTTATGCTGGCTTTCTGTCGAAAAGATACGCGCATTGTCACCAAGGGCATGATCAGCGTAAATGGCATCCGTTACTATCATCCGAATTTACATCTATGGAATGACAGACGGGTAACAATCGGAATTCCAGAATATATTCCGTGGAATAACATCCTGTTATTTGATGAACATGACAAACTGGAAGCCGTTTTGACCCCTGAAAAAACATTCAAATTCAATGACCCTGAAGGGGCAAAGCAATCACAGCTATACCGGAAAGACGCTCTTACGGTCATAAAGTCGATTGAAAATCAGCAGAACAGTTTTAATCCGAGGGAATATCGCCAGGAGCTTATTAAAAACTCTGAACCCATGATTGTTCCTGAAGGTCGTTCTTTACCAGAAAACGAGAATGCCAGCCTTTTAAGAACTCTGCTGCCTTCTGATTTTTCCTTT
>DAIPZX010000351.1:0-2653 GCA_036781995.1 Massilibacteroides sp.
ATACTTATGTTTTTTTTGATTCATAGTGATGTTGAAAACAGGGTTACTCCCCAAAAAACTCAAAACAACGTACCTTTGTCAATTACAAAAGTAGATAAAGCATGAAGAATAACAGATCAACATTACGTCTTATTTAGCTGAAAAATATGCTGATGATGTAGCTATCATATGGATAGATGCGCATCCCGACCTGAATTTACCTAACGAAAGACACAAAGGTTATCATGCTATGGCACTGACTGCTTGTATGGGTATGGGAGATGAAGAAATAATGAAACATGCCTGGCAAACTACCTCTTTTAGACGAATAGTACAATTAAAATTTGATGGTACAATCGTTCCTTTGTTATAAAGTATCCATTCGGCATAGTACGCACAGCAGGGCAAACGTACTACACCGAATGGCTACTCTTATTTCAAGCCTCTGTTTTCAAGCAGTGCATCTGTTCCCGGTTCTTTGCCGCGAAAGTTTACATACATAACAGATGCATCGTCAATTCCACCCGGAGTTAGTACGTAATTACGGAACTTTGCCGCCACGTCCTGATTGTAGATATTTCCAGTTTCTTTAAAGGCAAGGAAAGCATCGCAATCCAAAACTTCAGACCAGATATAGCTATAATAACCAGCGGTATATCCTCCACCCATTGTATGGTTGAAATAAGTAGTACGGTAGCGCGAAGGTATTTGTGATAACAAACCGCGTTTACTTAATGTTTTTGCTTCAAAATCCATCACATTCAGATCAGCCGGTATGTTTTTCAACACATGGAAGTCCATATCCAAGAATGAAGCTGCCAGATATTCTGCCGTTGCGAATCCTTGTCCGTATTTACCGCTCTTGTCTAACTTATCAATCAGACCGGCAGGAATTACTTCACCCGTTTCGTAATGTTTTGCGAACACTTTCAATACTTCCGGTTCAAACACCCAATGTTCCATAATCTGAGAAGGCAACTCTACGAAATCACGGGGAACGCCTGACACGCCATAATAATGAACGTCTTTAAATAAATTGTGAAGAGCATGACCAAATTCATGGAATAGCGTATTGGCTTCATCCGCACTTAGCAACGCAGGTTGTCCCGCGGCAGGAGGAGTGAAGTTACACACAATCGTTACCACAGGCGCTAAGCGTTTTCCGTCTTTATAGGTTTGAGAACGATAAGTTCCACACCAGGCCCCTCCCCTTTTGCTTTCACGTGGGAAAAAGTCCATATACAGCACGCCTAAATGAGTTCCATCCTTATCCTTACATTCAAAAGCAACGGCTTCGGGATGTGGCAACGGAATGTTCTTGATCGGCGTAAAGGTTATGCCATAAAGTTTGTTTGACACATAAAATACACCTTCGTATACGTTTTCCAGTTTCAAATAAGGACGCACCTGATTTTCATCCAGATCAAATTTTGCCTGTTTCGCTTTCTCGAAATAATAACGCCAATCCCAACCGGCAGGCTCAAAGTCTTTTCCTGATTTTTTAATTTCGGTTTTGATATCGTTTAGTTCTTCTTTCGCTTTAACCAAAGTTGGCGTCCATACCTCGTTCAGCAGTTTATAAACATTATCCGCATTTTTTGCCATGCGTTCTTCCAATGCAAATGAAGCATAATCGTCATAACCCATCAGTTTTGCTTTTTCAAGACGCAGACTGATTAGAGTACGCACCACTTCCTTATTATCCGCATCATTTCCGTTATTTCCACGATTAATATATCCGTTGAATATTTTCTCACGCAACTCACGGTTATCAGCATATTGCAAGAAAGGCATCACACTTGGATTATGCAGCGTATACACCCATTTTCCTTCCATACCATTCGCAACAGCTGCAGCTGCTCCGTTTGCAATCAGACTTTCAGGCAGACCGGCAAGATCAGCTTCGTTTTCAACAACCAGTTTAAAATCATTTGTTTCTTTCAGCATATTCTGTCCAAAAGTGAGCTGCAACATAGCAATCGCGCTATTCAGTTCGCGCAATTTAGCCTGATCTACATCATTCAGATTGGCTCCACCGCGAACAAAGTCTTTATAAGTGTCTTCAAGCAGTTTGGTTTGTTCTTTATCCAACCCCAGTGATTCACGTTTATCATAAACAGCTTTTACGCGTGCAAACAATTTAGGGTTAAGACTGATATCGTCACGATGTTTGGATTGTAAAGGCGACAGTTCACGACTCAGATTCTGCATTTCATCATTTGTGTTTACAGAATTCTGTCCGCCAAAAACAATAGCCACCTTACGATAAAGCGCTCCGCTCTGATCCAGCGCTACGATTGTATTTTCAAAATCAGGTTCAGCTGTCTGATTTACAATTTGTTCTATTTCCTTCACTTGCTCTTCCATCCCTTGCAAAAAAGCCGGCTTATAATGCTCCAACTTTATTTGTTCAAAGGGGGGTACTCCAAACGGAGTTGTGTACTCCGCAAAAAAAGGATTATCTGCTCCAGAGCTATCCGTCTTTTTCTCTGACGAACCACACGCGCTAAGCGCGACAGCAACACCTACGGCCATGACAAACTTTTTCATCCGTTAATTATTATTACATTAATATTAGTTAGGATACAAATATAGAAGTTTTTGTATTACTTTGAACGAAAATTAACTAAGAAGCTGTTTTGTTTTTTTTCATGCTTCTTTTTAGCTGATTTTT
>DAIPZX010000352.1:0-2630 GCA_036781995.1 Massilibacteroides sp.
TTTATCTTCCGGTTGGAAACGATCGGAAACAAACCAACCCAAGCCTTTGCTTTCATCGACTACCAACAGATAATCATTGTAAATAGAGTTAAAAGGCATACCCATTTGTTCCGGTGCAAGGTAGGTTTCCGTATTCATGTTATATCTTGTAACGAAAATATCATATCCTCCCAAAGACTCCTCATTAGTAGAAGCATAGTAAATAGTCGCGCCATCAGAAAGCACAAAAGGGAAGCTATTATCGCTATCGGGACTGTTAATATTTTGCGGCAACGGTTTTTCATCCCCCCATTTATCCATCAGTTTAGACTGGGTATGAAGGGCATAATGCTCATCGTCATTCTGTTTGGCATAATATATATTCTGCCCTTTCTGATCCATATAGACCGTAGTAAAAACAGTATCGTTAGCATCAAAAAATTGATTGAAAGGATATAAGGAACCTGCTTCTTCACTCAGATTATATGCCTGCAAAACCTCTTCTTTATTCACAACAACACTGTCGATAATCTGAATGTTTTCAACTCGTTCCAGCATTCGTTGTCCTCTTTTTGCCAAATTGACTTTCTCTTCAAAGGATTCCGTATCCTGTTTCTTTTTAGACAAAAGAGCAATGTATTCATTATACATTTCCAGTGCTTCTTCAAAACGGTAAGTCTGATAATAAAGATCACCCATATAGCGGTATGATTCCTGAATTTTCCGTTTTACGGCAAACAGAAGATGTTTTTCTGCCGTTTCATAATCTCCCGTTTCAAAACAGCAAACCCCATACCAATGATTGTAAGAGGAGTTATTAGGGACGCGTTCAACCAAACGTTCAAAGACCGGTTTAGCCTCGGCATATTGTCCCTCGTTATATAATTTTTTAGCCTGATCGAGACTCTGCGCATATAGTCCGGAAGATAAAAGGACTGTAGCTATTATGTAAAGTAGTTTCCGTACAACTTCGTTCATTGTATTGTCTATAAATTTATATAGACTCAAAGATAATAATAATTTTATACTAACAGAAAATCTATCACGAAAGTGTGCTTGTCCGGATGTAATCAATTATTTTATCTTCCTCATCCGGATGAAACCAAACAATATCCGAATCACGCTTAAACCAGGTCATTTGCTTACGGGCGTAAACGCGGGAGTTGCGTTTTATCTTTTCCACAGCAAAATCGAGCGTCCACTCTCCTGTAAGAAAATTGAACAATTCTTTGTAACCAACGGTATTCAGGGAATTCAGATGCCGGTAAGGAAACACGCGCTTTACTTCTTCTAACAAACCATCTCGCATCATCTGATCCACACGGTTGTTTATGCGATCACAAAGTTCTTCACGCTCTCTTGTCAACCCCACTTTGACTATCCTGAACGAACGTGCTTTTTCTTTGTTTGTGCGAAAAGAGGTATAGGTTTTACCGGTCATCCTGCATACCTCGACAGCATGAATTACTCTTTTATAATTCATCCTGTCCACCAGTTCATAGTGCTCCGGGTCCTTTTGCCTGAGTTCCTCCAGAATTGGAGCCAGACCGTTTGTTTCAAATTCTTTATAAATTTCCTGTCTTATTTCAGGAGAGATGGTAGGAATGTCGTCAATACCCTTGCATACAGCATCGATATACATCATTGAACCGCCTGTCATCACAACAAAATCACGTGTTTTAAACAATTCGTTCAAAAGAGACAGGCAGTCTTGTTCAAAATTACTTGCGCTATAGTAATCGATAAGATTTAAAAAACCAACCAGATGATGGGGTACTCTTTCTTGTTGGGCTGCTGTGGGAGCAGCTGTTCCTATTGGCAGATCTTTATACAATTGTCTGGAATCAGCAGAGATTATCGGAGAACTGAAGCGTTCTGCAATACGCAAACTCAATTCAGTTTTCCCAACCCCTGTTGGTCCCAGAAGGACAATTAATGATTTCATTAAAAACGTTCGTCCTCATAAGGTTCTTGGGGAGATTCATCTCCAAATCCCTCAAAGCCTTCTTTGTCTAACTCATCGATGTTATAATCAGAATCACCGTAAAAATCTTCTCCTAAATCAGCAGACGTAACTTTGGTGTCGATTGTTTCAAAATCAGCCATTTGATTAGGAGCCAAACCTACTGATTGACTGCAAACCGCTTCTTTCAGATTTTGCCCGGGAATAATCTCACGCAATTCCATAAAAAACGCTCTTTCCGTCATGTAGTCAAACACATACAATAACTTCTGATGTTCGTCTTCCAGCAAATCCTCTAATTTCGTATCTTCCATCAGATAATTATCGACTTCTGAAGAGGTGTCCATTTCAACCAAAGTAATTTCGGTTTGCTTACTCCAATCGTCTTCACAAATAAAAAATGAAGCCATCTGATCTTTTTCGTAGTTTACAGACTTCACTATAGCATTATGCAAATCCAAAAAAGTTGCTTCAGAGTCAATCTTTATTTCTCTTTTAAAATCATCAACTTCATCTGATAAGATTAAAAATCTAAATAGCATAGTTTATACGTTTTTGTTTACCCAAAATTAATAATAAATTAATATTCAAACTAATGATTCATAAAAAAAAGAACTACTTCATCTTTATGGATTTGTGAAGTAGTTCTCTTTTTTCTATAATAAAGAATTAATCGTCAATAGATCCT
>DAIPZX010000353.1:0-2612 GCA_036781995.1 Massilibacteroides sp.
GATAAATTCGGACATGCCATCCCCTGGATCGAGCTTTTCAATACCGGTTACGGACATGTTAATATTGGTGGAGCTGTTCTAAAAGTAAACGGAAAGGAGTATCGTATTCCCAAAACAAAAGATATGGTTATCCCAACACGTGGATATGTCATCTTTTTTGCCAGTGGGGAAACAGATAAAGGAGCATACTATACAAACTTCACGTTAGACAACACAAATTTTATCGAATTATATGCTCCGGATGATCTGAAAACACCCTTAAACAGACTAACGTTCAACCCTTCAGAGATGAAAGAAGACGTTACATACGGTTGGTTTAAAGACGAAAGCGGAGTCGAAAAAGTAATGAACCTCCCTGTAAATACTCCCGGAGCAACAAATAATACACTTGAAACGATTCTCCGTTCGGAAATATTTCTTCAGGCAGACCCCTCGGGGATTGTGTTGACGATTACTGCAATTTCAGTAGTTGCCATCAATCTGTTTTTACTTTATGTTATATTCTTACACATGGGTAAATTAAACATGAAGATAGCCCGCAGAAAAGAAGAGAAAGCGCTGCAAGCTATAGCAAAAGCAACTAACTCTGAAGTTAAAGCAGGAAAAGAAGGTGTTCTTACCAACGAAGAGTTAGCAGCCATAGCAATTGCCTTGTATAAGTATTCGGAAGATTTACATGATATCGAAGATACCGTACTGACCATCAACCGGGCAGCAAAAGCTTATTCTCCATGGAGTTCTAAAATCTACGGTTTGAGCCAATCATTAATTAGAAAGTAAATCATGAAAAAATATGTTATAAAGATATACGGTACTGAATATGCCGTAAAAGTCAAGAATGTAGAGGGAAAGACCGCACAGCTTACAGTTAATGACGTCCCCTACGAAGTTGAAGTTGAAGGATTAACAACTAACCCCACAAGACTATCGACAAAAACAACGATTCAACAGCCTGTTATGCAATCAGAGGTACCTGTCACCAAACCGGCGCCAACTTCAAGCACCGCATATCCTATGAAGGCTCCACTGCCTGGCGTAATCTTAGAAATGGCTGTTAAAGAAGGCGACACGATAAAACAAGGTCAACTACTGTTAGTTCTTGAAGCCATGAAGATGGAAAACAATATTGAGTCTGACAGAGCCGGCGTAATAGAAAAAATCAACTACCATAAAGGAGATTCCGTATTGGAAGGCGACATTTTACTAACGATCAAATAACAAGTTATGGAAGTTGGAATATTTGATTTTTTAGTAGATAATCTAACCGAATTCTGGGAGTTTACCGGATTCGCGAATGCTACGGGCGGACACTTTGCAATGATGGGTATAGGTCTCTTCTTCCTTTACTTAGGTATTGGAAGAAAGCTTGAGCCCATGTTGCTTGTTCCTATAGGTTTCGGAATCCTTTTGGGTAACATTCCTTTTCTTCCCGGAACACAGATTGGAATTTATGAAGAAGGATCTCTGCTTAACTACCTTCATTTTGGTTTATTAAAAGGAGTTTATCCTCCTATGATTTTCCTTGGTTTGGGTGCCATGATTGATTTTTCAGCCGTAATTTCAAATCCTAAGCTTGTACTGATCGGCATCGCGGCTCAATTAGGTATTTTTGCAGCTTATATGTTATCATTACAGTTCGGATATTCAGCTACGGAATCTGCCGCAATCGGTATTATCGGTAGCGCGGACGGTCCTACGGCCATCTTCCTTTCGTCCAGGCTTGCGCCTGAAATGATGGGGGCGATAGCCATCTCGGCCTACTCCTATATGGCACTTGTGCCTGTTATCCAGCCACCGATTATGCGTTTGCTGACAAACAGTAAAGAGCGCGTAATCAGAATGCGTCCTCCACGTGCCGTATCGCAGACAGAGAAAACAATATTCCCTATCGTAGGCTTATTGCTGACTTGTGTTCTTGTTCCTGCAGGTCTTCCTTTGCTGGGGATGTTATTCTTCGGTAATTTACTGAAAGAATGTGGTGTAACAAAACGTTTGGCTGTAACAGCAGGAGGTCCGATGACGGATATATTGACCATCCTGATCGGGGTAACAATGGGTGCTTCCACGCAAGCAACCACATTCTTGACAACGACCTCTTTATTCATTTTCGGAATCGGTGCGATATCATTTATAGTTGCTACCGCCAGTGGCGTTCTTTTCGTAAAGCTAATGAATGTCTTCCTCAAAGATGGAGAGAAAATCAATCCGCTCATTGGTAATGCCGGAGTATCAGCCTTACCGGACTCAGCCCGTGTATCACAAATGCTCGGTCTTGAATACGACTCAACCAATCACTTATTGATGCATGCTATGGGACCAACTGTTGCAAGCACAATCGGTAGTGCCGTTGTTGCCGGGATAATGCTCGGATTCCTCGGATAAACAAACAATACTTTTTAAAATAAGTTCAAAAAAGGACTGGTTCTGAAATAGAATCAGTCCTTTTTTTTGTATAAAAGAAGAAGAATACATATTGTATAACATAAAAAATAGCGATCAGCTTAAACGTTTAATCATATAGTTTTGTGATCAGATACTATTGAAAATATACAAATATGAAAACACAGCCTCGTATTCTTTTACAGCTACTTCTGTCCTTATTGTTCACAACA
>DAIPZX010000354.1:0-2608 GCA_036781995.1 Massilibacteroides sp.
TATATATTTGTATAATTTCAAATTAAATCACATTAATATGAAAATGATAGATGTTCTACCCCTAAGCAATATTCGGTTTATGGAGTTCCCGGATTTGATCTTTTACGAAACAAAGGAAGGTGGTGTCTATTTCGACGCTACACATTACCTGGAAAAAGCGGATAATAACCGCAATTATTCCGTAAAGGACTTTGATATTGCATTCACATTCTGGAAATCTGCAATAAGCAATGCATATGATTTACAATTCAGTGAATTGGTTGTTTTGAACAGTGGTAGTGGGCATGTTATGATGGACCAGGCGTTATCCTTACTCTTTATTGCTTATCTGGATTCATCATTCGCCATTCATATACTTGAAAGAATGGAGGAGATGCTGATAAATGGAGTTGTTTTATCCGATTCTGCATTGTTACTTATGACGCAGGAAAGATTAACACAGGAAGATATAACGAAAATTACCGGGAACAATGAGAAGGAGTAAATTCAAAGAACCAAAGATCGTACTGGTCTTTAATGGTGCCCGTGTGCTCTTTGCTATTGTAAGGTCGTTACATAGCGCTTCAGAATTTTCAGGCTGTAATTTACAGGCAATATCATTTTCATGTACCGGAAAATATGTATCCACAGGTGGCTATTATTACAGGCATGTACATCCGGATGTAGAGATCGAAACCAATGATTTGGATAATCTTACTTTAGAAGAATACGATAAAATGTGCGGTTATGAAAGAAAGTATCACACAGCTAAACAAATGGCAAAGAAACGCAAGAGTTTTAAACAGAAAAGAAAATCTAACAAACGTAAGGACAATGGAGAAGACAAGGAACAACAAGATCCCGTTTAAAGAACATTTCATCCATGTGATCGAAGATGGGGAAGGTGCAGTTAAATGGGTAAACCTTCATGATCTATGCCGCATACTGAAACGCAGGGAAATGATAACCAATGGAAAAGCAGAAAAGCTATGTGGCTCTGCAACGGGTTTCCCTATTTACAGTAACGGAAAATTATACCTGTTTATCAATATTCCTGATATACTGGTATTAACAAAAAATGTCCGTACTGAGAACAAGATGATTGCGAAAATTTGTGATGATCTGAATGAATGGGTTGCGAGGCTTCCTTTGAGTCGGAGTTCGGCGTCAGATATTCCTGAAAAAGAAAAAGAGGTTGTAAAGCATATAGCGGTAGAACAAAAGGAGAAAAAAAACTTTATAAAGCCTCCTGTGGTTGATCAGAAAAAGAGCTCAAAACCGGTGGAAGTAAAACCAAGGAAAGTCTTAAAGAAACTGAGTCCCGAAGAAAGAGCAAATATGGCTACACCTGTCATCTACGAATACGGTGATAATAGGATATCCTTTAAGTCTGAAGACGGGAAGATATACTATAACGCAACTCAGATGGCGAAGTCATTTGGTAAAAATCCGAGGGAATGGCTTCTACTTGCCGAAACCACCCGGTTCAGGGAAACACTCGTTAAGCAGGGGAAATCCAAAAGTCTTGAGTCACAGATTATGACCACCCGTGGTCATATGGGTACAACTTGGATAGAAGAAAGTCTGGGGATTGAATTCTCCAGATGGCTCTCTCCTGATTTTTCGGAATGGTGCGACAGTAAAGTAAAAGAACTGGTTACACAGGGATACGCAACAATGCCAAAGGAAGAAGGCACGTTCCAGACCAGCTACGGAGTGATGAGAAAACCACCGGAAAATATGCGCGAAGCCCTTCAGCTACTGCTCGAACAGGAAGAAGCAATCGAAGCACGTAACCGCAAGATAGAGGAAGATCGTCCCAAAGTCGAATTCTACAATAACATGATTGAGAGCCGGGCTAGTTTTCCCACCACCTTCATCGCTATGGAATTAAATATCTCAGTGATTCAGTTAAATAAATTTTTACTGGAAGAACGCATAGTAAAATATGAAAAGAAGTACTATGTCGTATATCCGAACCATAGTGCTCTACAATGCGACCATCCGTATTACTGGACCAATAAGAAAGGTAAAACTTATGCGTATTCACAGGGAAAACGATGGACACAGGCAGGACGGGAGTATATCATCGACCTGTATCGTCGTAAATTTCCACTAAAAATGATTAATTAAACATGGATAAGAATTCTTTAGATAAAATTATTGGGATTACTGGTAGGAAAATTGTTGCTTGTAATTGTACGAAATGCCAAAACCAATGTCGCACTCCCTGTTTGGGCACGCCGGATGATATATTACGTTTGATTGAAGCCGGGTATGCTTCTAGGTTAAGAATAACTTATTGGATGGTCGGAGTTATGTTGAAAAAGATACCATATCCCATTCCGATGGTTCAGATCGAAAAAGGGCCAAATGGCTGTGTATTTTGGGAAAATGGATTATGTAAACTTCACAATAATGGAATGAAGCCCACCGAAGGTAAGTTATCACATCATACCATAACCCTTGAAAATTACATATTCGAATTATCTCTTAGTTGGAATGTAGCGAAAACATGGGTTGATGAAAAGAACCTGTTAAAAGTGATAAAAGTATTCGTGTATATGGAGATGTTAAAATAGTAGTGTTGTAAATAGAAGTCGTGTAAGTAAGCTGAGAAGTCTGGGAA
>DAIPZX010000355.1:0-2593 GCA_036781995.1 Massilibacteroides sp.
TAGTCAGCTTTACCTTGCGGGCATCTTTAATCAGTCCGTGTACCGATTTAAGCGGTAGGCTAAGCATCCAACGCCCTGCCGTATTACTACGGTGGGTTTTCGGATACTCGCCCCCGAACCGTACGTACACGTCTCCGCGTATACGGCTCTCTACTAATAATATCAATCTATTCATTGTTGCTGAGTTTTTTGTTACACTTACTGCAAATGGCAATAGTTTTTCGTTTGCGAGCCATCATCTGTTTCTCACAGGAAGTTTTTCCTTGTAGATTCTTTAATTTTCTCACATGATGCATCACTAACTTATCTATTGCTCCGCATAATTCACATTTTTCTGCTTTTAGCCTATCTACAAGGCTTGTACTTTTAGCATAATACATGAATTGTGGTAAGTTGTCTAAATCCGTGTATTTCAACGGATTTCTTTTTTTGAACCCACCATGGTAAAAGGTTAAGTCTTTGGCTGTACCGTTTTTCAAGTAGTACCGAACCGAAAAAAGTTTATTTTTAGTGTGCTTTTTTCGGATTTGCGACATCGTTGTCCGATATTTCTGCGCAAAGGTTTTGTACATACTATACTTCATGATATAACTGAATTTTGACAGGCTACTACAATTGTTTGCCAGGCAGTAATAATTATACATACCCTTAATTTCCTTGTTATACCTGTCAAGAATCTCAAAGTCAGTGTTGTTTGAAAGTTTGGGACGAGATTTTGCTTTCCAGTGCTCTTTGCCGTTGTGTAGTTTTATTTCTAAAACACGGTATTCGAGCAACTTTCTCTTATACATATCCTTCCCAAGTGTTAATTGTATCCTTTTGTTGTGGACACGCCTTAACACGCCGTTCTTATTTCTTTTGGTGTCATTGGACTTTCTTACGTTGATTTCATATCCGAGAAATTTTGCAGCACTTTCCGCATGGGTGATGAGTGTTTTCTCATCGGACAGTTCAAGTGCCAGCTTCTCATGGAGGAAATTCTTAATATCCTCTTTGATAATAGTAGCATCTTGTTTACTGCCAATAACCCCAATTAGAAAATCATCAGCATATCTCACGTATTTGATTCTTCTGTAGTTTATATCCATTTCGTCACCATCAGAATACAGTAAGCCTTCTTGTTGATAAGCCTTGTATTGCCTTATCAGCTCTGACCTTTGATTTTCCTCTTTTACCAATTTCAATTGTTTCAGAATACGGTGTCGTTTGCCTTCGAGTGATACTGCCTGTTTGGTTCTCTTCCGCTCTTTTCCCTTATCGAATCTTTCAGTGTATTCTTTCATGAATTTATCCAACTTATCAAGGTATATGTTTGCCAAGATGGGGCTGATAATTCCTCCTTGCGGTGTTCCGCTGTAGGAGTTATGAAAGTGCCAGTTTTCGATATACCCTGCATTCAGAGATTTTCTAATCAGGCGAATGAATCTTTCGTCAGCGATACGTTCTTTCAGTACATCTATCAGTATCTCATGATTGATATTGTCGAAAAAACCTTTGATATCGCCTTCTACGAACCATTTTACACCTGAAAATGTCTTCTGAACATCAGTTAATGCAGTGTGACAGCTTCGTATAGGTCGGAAACCGTGGGACGTTTTTTCAAACTGTCTTTCATAAATGGCTTCCAATATCATTCTGACTACTTCCTGCAAAAGTTTATCGTTAAAAGCTGGTACACCTAACGGTCGCATTTTCCCATTTTTCTTTGGGATATACACCCGTTTTGAGGGCTGTGGCTGATAACTTTCATCTTTCAATGAGGTTATTAGCTTTTCAATTCGGCTCAGGCTCATTTGGTCAATGGTTTTTCCATCTGCACCTGCTGTCATATTGCCCGGTTTCGCATAGATGCGTTGATAGGCAGTATAATACATTTCCTCATTGAATAAGATACGGTACAGGCGTTCAAACTTGTAGCTCAAATCTTCACTGTGTTCCGTTAGACTGTTTAATACATTCGCTGGACTTCTCATAATGTCTCACACATTTTCCGTTATTTGCATTAAAATTATTAGCTGCTTCCCTTCGCCATGTACAGGGCTTTCCCCTGCGCGGACTACTACGGAAGCTCCGTTGCCATACCGGATTTTCATAGATCTATAACCTAATAGCCTTGCGGCACTCCGGGTTAGGCAATCCCCGTTTATGATATAATAACATGGCTGTGATAGATTGTCGGATATGACTTCCGTCCGTTTCTGCTTATTGCAGTTGTGTCGTAACAAGTTCCAGCCTCTGCTACACGACGCTCGCATCAGAGGTGTTACGATATAGCGAGTTAAGCTATCTTTCACTATAGACCGTACTATGACCACTTGGACTATCATTTAATCAGTTTGGATTTTATCCTCATATCTATCTGTTTCATCTCCCCATTCAGCGGCAATTTGATAACTAATTGGCTTATGGCTTTCCAGCGTGCTATACTCCCTGCCGTCCTTTCGTGGGCAGATAAGCTGGTGATGATAGGTAATTCATTGGAACACATACCTAATAGCTTGCCAATGCTACATTTATTATATCACCTATACGGGCGCACCATCATAGTATTGCTTACCTTGTTCATAGATTTTTACGGTTTCCTTTACGTTAC
>DAIPZX010000356.1:0-2593 GCA_036781995.1 Massilibacteroides sp.
CCGCATGGCGGATATGCTCATCCGAGAGCCGTTTCAGGTCGGCGTAAGCCAGTCCGGTGAACGTGGAGAAAACGAACCAGTCACGCACCCGCCGCAAATTGTTTTCTTTTATTTCGCACTGCATCAATTTCTCCAATTCCTCCAGTTTGAGGTGGCGGCTTCGCCGTTGCGGTAGTTCCGGAAACAGTTTCATAAAAGGATCGCGCCGGAGTGTACCCTGACTGAAAGCCCGTTTGGTCATCTTTTTAAGATTATAGAGTTGTTGATGTACCGATTTTTGATGCAAACCCCTGTCAGTCCTTAAAAAGAGGTCGTAGGCTTCATAAAATTCGAGGTTAAGGCTGCGGAGCAATACATCTTCGGCATCATATTTCTTTTGAATGAAGGCCGAAAGATGGTTATAAGAAACTATATAGGCTTGATACGTTTCTTTGGTACGATCTACGCCTATGCGTTTTTGAAACTCCTGGTTGTGTTCTTCAAAGAGTTTCATCAGGGTAAGCGGTTTCTGGGCTATCCCTTTTACCGCATTTTTAACAAGCCGGGCCGTAACATATCCAAGTTCGCTCTTTATCCGTACAAAGTGGCTGCGTATGCTCTCTGTAAACAATTTAATGGCTTTATTGACTTCCGCTGCTTCGGCGCTGCGGCCTTTCGCCTGCCCCTCATGGGGATTCCAAAGACGGGGATGGATATACACTTTCTTTATGCCGATCATTTCGGATTCGCCGTCGATACTGATATTGCACAATAACTGGCACGTTCCGTCCTTACGGGCTTTGGTACGGTTGATATAGAACAGTATCGCAAATGTGCTGCGACCTGATTTTTTATGGATTTCATTATTCGTTTTCATACTGATATATATTAAGTTGTAATTAAATAGCGAATTTGAATCGTCCGGCGATGCGCTGCTCCAAAGCCTTCATATCCTCGTCGATCTTATCATTGGTAACTTTGGCGTAAATCTGTGTCGTGGTAATTTCTATATGCCCGAGCATTCGGCTGACGGTTTCGATAGGGACGCCTTGCGACAGAGTGATTTCGGAAGCGTAGGTATGGCGTGCGACATGATAGCTCAGTTTTCGCTTTATGCCGCATATTCTGGCAATTTCTTTCAGTACATTATTTATGTGGGAAAGACTGTATGACGGCAGTAACCGTCCGTCGGCTGCCGTTCCTTTATATCGGTTAAGAATCTGCAAAGGGAGATCAAGCAGTGGCACATCGTAATCGACGCCTGTTTTTTTGCGGGATGTCTTAATCCATACAACACCGTCAGCTGCCGTAGAAATATCCTCGCCGGACAGTTTACGCATATCGCAATAAGGGATGCCGGTATAGCAAGAAAAGAGGAATAAATCCCGGACAAGGTATTGATTTGATCTTTTAAGCGGGGTTTGCATCAGCTTGTCCAACTCTTTACGGGTAAGGTATTTCTGTATGGGCTTAGGGCGCTGGGCTACATATCCGGCAAACGGGAATCTGGAGAGTACGCCATCTGCAACGGCGTTGCCGATGATGGTATTCAGGCGTGTGGTGAGCAATACGATAGTGCCGGGAGCCAGACCGCATTCAATTCTCAGATAAAAGTCGAATTTGTCGATAAATGACCTGTCGAGCGCCGAAAAGGGAATATCCGTAACATTATATTTCTCATCCAGAAAGGTCGTCAGATGATTAAAGGTATTCCAATAGCTTAATGCCGTCCCTTTAGCCCTGTTTACACCTACGCGCTTGTCGAAATTCTCATTATGGACACGGAAATAGGATAACAGTGTTTCCTGTCCGAACGCCATGCCCAGCACAAGAAATTTTACAT
This sequence comes from Massilibacteroides sp., assembly GCA_036781995.1. GTDB lineage: Bacteria > Bacteroidota > Bacteroidia > Bacteroidales > Tannerellaceae > Massilibacteroides. Next base: position 1,823 of record DAIPZX010000356.1, read on the forward strand.
CCTCAGCCGTTACTTTATTGCGGACGGCGGAAAGCTCATTGTAATGGGATATGGCGGATGCCCTTATTTCATCCAATTCGAGGTTGATTTCATTTACCTTCTGGCTTTTGCCTTCGGCGCGGCCGGATTTCCATAAATTCTCCGCGATGGAGATTTTCGCACTAAAGAAAGTTTGGGATGATTGTCCGATTGTGAGTTTTGCCATAATCGGACAAGTACCGTCTTTTTTCTTCTCGTTTTTTTTAAGGAAAAACGAAACCTTTACGTCCTTCTTCATAACTCTGTTTATTTGAGTGTAAAATTACTTGAAACAGAGTTATTTGGCGGCATGAAAAATACTAATCGAATATGAAACAACACCCGCGTTTCAGTCAAAAACCCGTCTTTTTCATTACCGATAGAAAAAAAAGGGTTAAATTTGACCTCGGATATAGGAAATACAAGTGTTCATTGATAGATTGGCTTTATTCTAAATGCGTTGCGGGAGTTTTGGGAAAACCAAAAAGGCAGTATTATCGTTAATGAAGCGGTTTCTTAACCGCTCTTAATTCTTCCATTTCACTTATGGGAAGAACACCGCTAAACAACGCTGAATGAAACTAATCATCAAACACTTAGCATTGTCGTTCTCTGTTTTTCGATTATGCGGACTAATTTCACTATATTTGTAAGGTAAAAACCGAGTATGAACCTCATCACAGTCATCTTACTGGCTTTGGGCCTGTGTTTCGATTCCTTTGCGGTGTCTTTATCGCAGGGGATTGCGCAGGC
>DAIPZX010000357.1:0-2586 GCA_036781995.1 Massilibacteroides sp.
AAAAATATAGCAGAAGCTATCGTGTTTGCACAAAATAATAATATTCTATAATGAGTTTATTCTTTCATTGCAGTCACAACCAAAGGCATTTTTTGCAAAGAGTATAGTCTTTGAAGAAATGAGTATACTCATTTAGAAAAAGGACTAATAGGACCGGTTTGAGAGCCTGTGTTGAAATAGGCTCTTAATAGATTTCTTTCGCGATTTGCCTTACGCTATCCGTAGCCATTAGTGAGTAAAAATGAATGCTGGGAACGCCGTGTGAGATCAACTCTTTGCACTGCTTTACTCCCCATTCTATGCCTACGGTTTTTACTGCATCATCGTCTTTGCACTTTCTTAATTCGCCGGCCAATGGTTCGGGTATGTCTGATCTGAATACGCGCGGCAAGACGGTGAGCTGATTCTTGAATACAATCGGCTTGATTCCCGGAATAATCGGGATGGTAATTCCTTCTGCACGAAGACGATCTACGAAATCAAAGTATTTCTGATTGTCGAAAAACATTTGTGTGACCAGATACTCGGCTCCGTTGCGTACTTTTTCTTTCGCATAGAAAATGTCCGATTCCATATTGGGCGCCTCTTCATGTTTTTCAGGATAGCAGGCCATACCATACGAAAAAGGTGTTTCGTTTGCTTCAAACGTCGATCCATCCACGGCAATGCCCTGATTGAAATTATTGACCTGTTCCTGAAGTTCGGTGGCATAATTGTGATAGACGTTCGGATCTGTTGCCGGTTCGAGCGATTTACTGTCTCCTCGTAGCAAAAGCAGATTGTATACCCCCAGAAAATTTAAGTCGATTAACGCGTATTCGGTCTCTTCTTTCGTAAATCCCTTACAAATGATATGTGGAATAGCGGGAATCTTGTATTTGTTCTGAATGGCAGACGCGATAGCTACCGAGCCCGGACGTTTCCGGATATTGACTTTTTGAAAGGTGCCATCGGGAAGTGTCTTATAAATATAATCGCTATGATGTGAAGTGATATTGACATATTTGGGGTCGAATTCCAGTAGTTTATCAATTACGTTGTAAACTTTCTGGATGCTATTCCCTTTTAAAGGAGGAAGGGTTTCGAACGAAAATGCTGTTTTTTTGCTGTTATTTATAAGATCAATTACTTTCATATTCTGATAAATTTTCGTGCAAAAATAACGATTATACTTCTAAATAGTGTACATTTGTAAATGTTAAATCATAGAATGCTGAGATATGGAAAATGTTAACTGGTCTGATCTGCCGTTCGGATACATGAAGACTGACTACAACGTACGGTGTTATTTCCGTAATGGAAAGTGGGGAGAATTGGAAGTCTCTTCTTCAGAAACAATCAATCTTCATATGGCCTCCACTTGCCTGCATTATGGACAGGAGGCTTTTGAAGGATTAAAGGCTTTCAGAGGCAAGGATGGTAAGATTCGTGTGTTTCGTATGGATGAAAACGCAAAACGTATGCAGGCATCGAGTCGCGGTATCATGATGGCTGAACTGCCTGTGGCGGTTTTTGAAGAAGCTGTGCGTAAGGTTGTGAAACTGAACGAACGCTTTATTCCTCCCTATGAAAGTGGCTCTTCCCTGTATATTCGTCCTTTGTTGATTGGTTCGGGTGCCCAGGTGGGAGTTAAGCCTGCGGAAGAGTATCTGTTTGTTGTCTTTGTGACGCCGGTAGGTCCTTACTTCAAGGGTGGATTTAAAACATCTCCTGTCTGTATTTTGCGTGATTATGACCGTGCTGCTCCTCATGGAACAGGCACAATCAAAGTGGGTGGAAACTATGCTGCCAGTATGGTGGCGGGAGATAAGGCGCGTAAAGGAGGCTATGCCGCTGTGCTTTATCTGGATCCGAAAGAAAAGAAGTATATAGACGAGTGCGGCCCTGCTAATTTTTTCGGTATACGCGGTAATAGCTATATAACCCCCGCTTCTCAATCTATATTACCCTCTATCACGAATAAGAGTCTGATACAGATTGCTCAGGATATGGGGCTTACGGTAGAGCGTCGTCCGGTTCCGATTGAAGAGCTGGCTACTTTTGACGAAGCCGCCGAATGCGGAACTGCAGCGGTAATTGCTCCAATCTCGCGGATAGACGATCTGGATGAAAATAAATCCTATGTTTATTCGAAAGATGAAACTCCCGGACCGGTATGCGAACGTTTATACAACAAGCTTCGCGGCATCCAATATGGTGATGAACCGGATGTGCACGGTTGGGTGAAAATTATAGAATAAAAGCGCATCGTCATTGCGAGGAATGAAGTGACGAAGCAATCCATTGTGTGTATACTGGATTGCTTCGCTGTGCTCGCAATGACGTTGCGGTTTTGGTGGCATCACGATGCAGGGCAAACGTACTACACCGGAGGGTTACGTTTTTAATATGTATGTCCCATTTGTGAAATCAGAAAATGGGGAAAAGATACGCCAGTTTTACACTCAATACCTGACTGGATGATTTGGCAAAGTACTCACTATCGGCTTTACTGTTGCTGAACAAATCCCCAAGCGCATAATAATAGCGCCCTTCCAGACTGAATGTGCCGACTCCGGTTCTTAATTCAAAACCGGGACCGCCGCA
>DAIPZX010000358.1:0-2584 GCA_036781995.1 Massilibacteroides sp.
TAGGGAGCAATATATAATAGAAATTAAAAAAAAGGGCGATTTTGCCCGTATAACCATTTAATTTATATAATTATGGCTTTAGCTTATGTTATCACCGCGAAGAAGAATCCGCGGAAACCGGACGACCCGGTAAAGTATTATCTATTAGCACGGAAGTTGGGCACACTGAATTTTGAAGATCTTTTGGTGCGCGCCACAGAAGACACAACACTCGACCCGGACGAACTTCGCATGAGTCTGAATCGCGCCTTTCTGAAGGCAGAGGAATATCTCAGCGAGGGGTTTACTGTCAATTTTGGACATTTGGGACATATCCAACTCGCCATCAGTGGCGAAGGAGCAGATAGTCCGGGCGAATGTAAACCAAGTCTGATGAAACGCATACGGGCACGATTTGTGTTCAGTCAAGCGTTTCAACAGGTCTTTCAGAAAATCGGATTGAAGGAGTTTCCTGAGATCTAAGAAAGCTCTGAGGTTTTTTTTTCATCCTCTGAGGATCGAGGCTTCATCCTCTGAGGATCGAGGCTTCATCCTCTGAGGATCGAAAAAAGAGATTTGAGAGTGGAGAGTTGAGAATTAAGAATTGACATAATGAAACGAATCATATATTTATTACTTGCGGTGGGTCTTTTCACCAACATCGCCGCACAGTCCATTCGCTTGAATTTGCCGGAGAAGAAAGATATGGCAGTCGTTTTTCCGGAGTCCCAACCGTACAGCGACAATGTGGTATTCAAGAATTCGTCCGAGAATGGGGCTTTGCAGAATTTGCCTTATACGCAAGCCGTCTGCCAACAAATTAACTTGCTGACAGAGCGGTTGCGCTTCTACGCGGCTCGCCTCATTGAGCTGCACGGTTTAATGAAAAAAAAAAACAGCTCCTATGATAGGAATGGACTTCTTTAAAATAATGGGAAAGAAAGTATCATTCAAAACAGACATGTAAGACTGCAAAGACTATAAATACAGTAAACAAATAAAGTTCTTCTTGTCGTGAGACAGGTTGCTGGTGGGAGGATTTTTTTAAGCTTGAACAGGTTATGTGTATGTGTATGTATATGTGTGTATAAAAATAAAAAATCCGGAGCAGAAAAAAAGAACTCTCTTTTTCTGCTCGTCCTACTAGAAAAACACCACTCTTCTCTACTCTCAATTTTCAATTGACTACGTCGACACTTCGTATTCTCAATAAAATATACTATCTTTGCTCTCCGATGTGAAATAATATATTCAGAATGGATAAAGATGATAAAATAAGAGAGATGGTAAAAGAAAGACTAACCACTTATCTCACTGAAAATAAACTAAGGAAAACACCGGAACGATATGCCATTCTAGATCTTATCTACACAGATCCCCGTCATTTTGATATGGAAACGCTTTATCACGCTATGAACGAGCGTAACTTCAGAGTGAGTCGTGCTACTTTGTACAATACGATGCAATTATTAGTGAAATGCAAGTTGGTTCTTCAACATCAGTTCGGAAAAAATTTGTCTTATTACGAAAGAGCTTACAATAACGACTATCATCATCATGCCATTTGTACTATTTGCGGGAAAGTGCAGGAACAAAAAGATCAGGAATTAAGAAACTTGGCGCAAAAAAAGAAGATAAGGGGATTTGCACCTTCGCATTATGCGTTTTACATATACGGAACGTGCAGCAAATGCGCCAAAGAACTAAAAGAACAAAAAGCAAAGAAAAACAACAATAATTAAACAGATATATTCAATGAAAGTAGATGTTTTACTAGGTTTACAATGGGGAGACGAAGGAAAAGGAAAGATTGTAGATGTACTTACTCCCGATTATGATATTATTTCTCGCTTTCAAGGAGGTCCAAATGCAGGACATACACTTGAATTTGAAGGGCAGAAGTATGTATTACGTTCTATCCCATCGGGAATATTCCAAGGTGGAAAGATTAATGTAATAGGAAACGGCGTGGTTCTAGACCCTTCTTTATTTAAAGGAGAGATAGAAGCGCTTGAAAAGTCCGGACACAACCTTAGTGAACGTCTTTATATTTCCAGAAAAGCTCATTTGATATTACCAACTCATCGTTTATTGGATGCTGCTTATGAAGCACAAAAGGGAAATGATAAGATAGGAACAACAGGAAAAGGGATTGGACCTGCTTATACTGATAAAATATCTCGCAGCGGATTGCGCGTAGGAGACATTGAGTATAACTTTGAAGAAAAATACAAGAAGGCAATCGCCCGTCATGAGACTATATTGAAACAAATGAATGTTGAATACGACCTGGCTCCGCTAGAAAAAGAATGGATGGAGGGCTTGGAGACAATCAAACGTTTCAAAAAAATCGACAGCGAGCATTTTATCAACAAAGAATTAAAGAGCGGAAAAAAAGTACTAGCTGAAGGCGCACAAGGAACGATGTTGGACATTGACTTTGGCTCTTATCCTTTCGTAACCAGCTCCAATACAATCAGCGCCGGAGCATGCACAGGGCTAGGAGTTGCTCCTTCTCGGATAAACGAAGTATTCGGCATCTTCAAAGCCTATTGTACCCGAGTAGGAAGTGGTCCATTCCCAACTGAATTATCAGACGAAACGG
>DAIPZX010000359.1:0-2580 GCA_036781995.1 Massilibacteroides sp.
GGTAGGTGCAAAAGCACCTACCCGTTTGGATTTCAATATATAATTGATGATGTCTATTCCGAAAAAAATAACCGCTGCCTATTTGATAAGAACGATGTTTATCGCATTCATACCCCGGTCGCCCCGCTCAAGTTCGTAGGTAACCATATTCCCTTCGGCAATATCTGCCGGAGCATTGCTGATATGAAAGAAGTATTTGTTTGTATCAGCAAGGCTTTTGATAAAGCCAAAACCTTTGTCGGGATTAAAAAACTCTACCCGACCCTGTAATGCGACTTCTTCTACTTCTTCTTTCTTAGGCGTGGAGATTACGATATTGTCCAATTCTATTTCCTCCTTTTTCTTATCGGGGTCGGGTGGAGTATCTGTGATAACACCATTCTCATCCACATAAGCAATCATTTCATCAAATGAACTAACACCTCCAGCTTTGCGCTCTTCTTTGCGCTGCTGTTTCTCTTTTCTTTTCTGTTCTTTTTTCTTCTCTAATTCTCGTTTGTTAAATGAATTTGATTTTGCCATTAATCTTATTTTATAGTTGTTTTATTGAGCTATTGATACGGCATTAAGTTTTTTGCCTGTTAATTTCTGAATGTCTTTCATCATTGTGTGTTCTTCCTGTGAACAGAAAGAGAGCGCTGTGCCGCTTTTGCCTGCGCGACCTGTACGACCTATACGGTGCACATATGTCTCCGCCACGTCCGGCAGGTCATAGTTGATGACCATCTCCAGATTGGCAATGTCGATTCCCCTCGCGGCAATGTCGGTGGCAATAATTACGCGCGTTTTCCCTGATTTGAAATTTGTAAGCGCGCGTTGTCTCGCTCCTTGTGATTTGTTGCCGTGAATAGCTTCACAGCCAATACCTTTTTTATTTAGGATTCTCGCAATTTTATCTGCGCCGTGTTTTGTGCGCGAAAAGACCAGAACGGATTTTCCTTTTTCTTTTTCCAACACGGTGTAAAGCAGTTCGCCTTTCTGAGCTTTCTCCACAAAATATAAACGCTGGTCAATGGTGTCTACGGCTGACGAAACCGGAGTAACCTCAACTTTTGCCGGATGGAATAAAATAGATTTTGAAAGTTTGTCAATTGCAGGAGGCATTGTTGCAGAAAAGAAGAGCGTTTGCTTCCGTTTCGGGAGCATCGGCAATAGACGCTTAATGTCATGTATAAAACCCATATCAAGCATTCTGTCGGCTTCGTCCAGGATAAAGTGGCGGATATGATTGAGTGAAATATGCTTCTGCGCAATCAGGTCGAGCAGGCGTCCGGGAGTTGCCGTTAGTATATCGACCCCTCTCTTTAAGGTTTCAACCTGCGGATTTTGATTCACTCCGCCAAAAATAACCGTATGGCGTAAGTGGGTATAGCGTGTATACTCCTTGAAGCATTCATCGATCTGTATTGCCAGTTCGCGGGTAGGAGTAAGTATGAGTACCTTTATTTCTCTTTTCTGACCTTTTGAGGGTTGTTGTTGATCCAATTTTTGAATAACGGGTATTGCAAAAGCTGCGGTTTTGCCCGTTCCTGTTTGGGCTATACCCAATAAATCCTGTCCGGAAAGTGCAACAGGTATTGCCTTTTCCTGTATTGGAGTAGGCTTTTCATATCCTTTGTTTGTTAGAGCCTTTAGTATTGGCTCTGAGATGTTTAATTCTTTAAATGTCATAATTTTTGTAATTGCTTCAAAAAGACTGCTGTACTTATTTATACAGTAGCCTAATCCATCCTATAGAATGGAATATTCATTCGCGGCATTGTGCTGTTGCACATCCTCGCGACCGTTTAGTGCTAACAAAAAAAGTTAATTTTGAGGTCGATTTTGACGATGGAAAGATTTGCCGGAGGGGCAAAGCAAAGCATTGTTAAGCATGATTCAATATAAACTCTATTGTTTAATAGCCCATAAAGATACGAAAAGATTTTCGTATATAATGCGGAATTTTAGAAAAACAAGTGAATCATACGGTTTTAGCTCGTATGTCAAGCCTGTTGGTCATGTGTTTTTATCTAAGGTTTACTCCTCTTCGACGGGCATTATTCCTGAAAGGTCTCCCGGGGTTTCACTTCCTATACGAACGATCTTATCGACAACATAACGGGAAAAACCTCGCCAGGGGATAGCTCCGAAGTATTCTTTATAATGTAGTTCTACGGTTTTGCCACCGGCACGCATCAGTTCTTCGGCTACTACTTCGTCTTCGATTGAGAATTCAAATTCGTTGGATTGGATTCCTCCCGGTTTGTTTGACCAGATGCCGGACTGGATCAACTTTCCTTCGTAGGTTTTGAATAGCACTCCTTTGTAAACAACATAATTAAGTTGACCTGTTTTAACCCCTTCGCCATATGGATAATAATATCGTATGCCTATAAAAAGAATCAGTGCGATCGCGATAATTGCTAAAGAGAAGTTACGAAACTTCTTCCACCATGATTTGAATTTGTTTGTTTTTGTTTCCATGTTTCTGTTTTATAAACTCTTGACCGCAAAGATAAGACGAAGAAAAGAATTTCTCCTTATTAAGAAGCTGTTTTGAATTTATTCTCTACTAATTTTATTAAGTATAATTTGGAA
>DAIPZX010000360.1:0-2577 GCA_036781995.1 Massilibacteroides sp.
TTCCCGGAAAGGTGAGATAGGAAGTGCCGCGGGATGGGGTATTTGTCATAGCTTTTCGGAAGACGGACGATGCATCGCCTTACTTAAAATCATGCTGACCAACAGTTGTATGTACGACTGTGCTTACTGCATCAATCGCCGGAGTAATGATATCCCCCGGGCAACGCTTTCTGTCACGGAGTTGGTAAATCTGACGATTGAATTTTACAAACGTAATTATATAGAGGGTTTATTTCTGAGTTCCGGCGTGGTGCGAAGTCCGGATTATACGATGGAACGGCTCGTAAAGGCGATCAAAGACCTCCGGTTGGTTCACCGCTTTAATGGCTACATCCATATGAAAAGCATTCCGGGTGCAAGTCAGGAACTGGTCAACGAAGCAGGACTGTACGCCGACCGTTTGAGCGTGAATATCGAAATACCGAACGAAACGAGCCTGAAGCTGCTTGCTCCGGAAAAGGACTTTAAAAGCGTGTTCAGCCCGATGAAGTACATACAACAGGGTGTACTGCAAAGTTCGGAAGAACGGAAACGGTTTCGGCATGCTCCCCGTTTCGCTCCCGCGGGTCAAAGTACACAAATGATCGTTGGCGCTACCGCAGATACGGATAAAGACATCCTATACTTATCATCCGCGCTTTATCAACGCCCAACGATGAAAAGGGTTTATTATTCCGGTTTTATTCCGGTCAACGCGTATGACAATCGTTTGCCGGCACTGAAACAACCTCCTTTGGTACGTGAGAATCGCTTATATCAGGCGGACTGGCTTTTGCGTTTTTATCAGTTTAAGGTAGACGAGATCGTAAACGACGCTTATCCCGACCTGGAACTGGAATTGGATCCGAAACTTTCCTGGGCGTTGCGTAATCCACAGCATTTTCCGGTAGACATCAACCGGGCGGATTACGAAATGCTACTCCGTGTGCCCGGTATTGGGGTAAAATCGGCGAAATTGATTGTTGTCTCCCGCCGTTTTTCCCGTTTGGGTTCGCAACAACTCAAAAAAATGGGTATCGTGATGAAAAAGGCGCAATACTTCATTACCTGCCACGAACTGGGTGCTAAAACAGTCCATGAGCTACATCCCGAAAATGTAAGGGAACTACTGATTCGCAAACCTGCGCGAAAGAAAGACGACAGACAACTCAGTTTTATTTTTGAAGATTAACGCCATGCTTGTTTTTATCTACGACAAAACATGGGACGGATTACTTACTGCCGTATTCGATGCTTATAATCGCCGGACATTCCCGGACGCCTTGCTGGAAGAGGGGGCAATCCTCCCTTTATTTTGTGATGAGACGTATATGGTGATTACAGACGAAGAGAAATCAGGACGGGTGTGGCGTGGATTAGAGAAAAAATTGTCTGCCTCTGCCCTATCCGGTCTGGCGGTTTGCTGGTTATCCGAATTACCGGAAGTAGCTATGCTCTTGTTCAACTACATCCGCAAAGCAATCGACACGCCCCAATCCATCGAACTGAATTTTGGCGATCCGGACGTATTGCAATTATCCAAGATATGGAAACAGGTCAGTAATGAGCGGTTGCGTGTAGTGCAGTTTCTCCGCTTTCAGAAAACGACGGATGAAACTTATTTCGCCCCCGTTGAACCGTTATATAATGTATTGCCGCTCACTCTCCCCCATTTACAGAATCGTTATGCCGGACAAAAATGGCTGATCTATGACATCAAACGGGAATACGGTTATTATTATGACAGGGAGGAAACGAGAGAAGTGCGGTTTGAAGAAAAAGGAGAACACCTGTTGACCGGTATCGTAGGCGAAGAGTTATTGGATAAAGACGAATTACTCTTTCAGCAATTATGGAAGACCTATTTTAAATCCATCGCCATCAAGGAACGTATAAATCCGAGGTTACACAAACAACATCTACCCGTTCGTTTCTGGAAGTACCTGACGGAAAAACAAGGTAATTAAAAGGCTGCAAAACTGCTGTATAGCAGGCTTGCAGCCTTTGAAAACAGTTTTACTCCGTCCGGATCACGCCTAACTCAACGACAGCGTATTGATCTGCCTGATTGGTTAGTTCGACCGGTTCGAGTTTGATGTATCTTGTTTTTACGGCCTTTCTGAAATAGATATCCTGACGAATCGGATTATTACGAATATTATTGAACAGTTCGTTTTCTTTCAGGTTAGTCCATGTTTGATTGTCTGTGCTGACAGCCAGGTTGTAACGTTGGATATTAGCGGCTGTTACATGATTCTGAGGGGTATAGTAAAAACCATTTATCTCAGTCGTTGTTCCCAGATCAAGCACTACGGCTTCGGTATGTGACACCGCAACAGGTACATCTGTTTTTCCGTCAATCATCATTTCCACTCCTTCCATAACAGGAGAAACTACTTTCCATCCGGTTCTGGCAATCCGGTTATACATCTCGTCATCACTTCCTCCTAATGGATAGTCCGGCGTATTGTATATTTCCAGTTTATTGAGGATAGGACAAGCCAACGAGTTCGTTATGTTTATTCTGACCTTATCCGTTGTCACGGATGGAAAACGAAGGATACGTTTATATCCGACTGTAGTCGCTTCGGTCAGCAG
>DAIPZX010000361.1:0-2561 GCA_036781995.1 Massilibacteroides sp.
CATAGTTATGTTTTTTTTGATTCATAGTGATGTTGAAAACAGGGTTACTCCCCAACATAGCTGAGCGCTTGCCGGGGTACGCCGATCACTCTCGCAACGTCAGATTGCCTGTGTTCGCCTTCTGCTATAAGGGATTCAATATATTGTCCGATGCTACTCATACTATAAAGATAATATTTGTCAACGGATATGTTTACAAAAAAACAGCGAAATAAGTGCGAAATCGAACCTGTATAGGTGCGCAATCGCACTAAATAGAAATCCTGAAATTTATTATTGTGCTGCTTTATAGTTGATTGCGAAAATGGCATAGATATTGTTTTTCTTTTGTCTGAAAAAGATAAATATGAGAAATTATATCGTGTTGGGGTTGTTTTTGATTGTTGCGGCAGTGGGGTATTGCCGGGATATCGATCCGGTGAGGTTGACGCTGGATGATGCGATTGTACTGGCGCAGAAGCAATCTTCTGATATATTGGTGGCGCGGCATAGTTTTCGTTCTTCTTATTGGAATTATTGTTTTTATAAGGCGAATCAATTAAATCAATCAGATATGATAAAGACAGAGAATTTACAGAAAATATTCCGCACGGAAGAGGTGGAAACATGGGCGTTAAATAATGTTAGTCTGGAAATTAAAACCGGAGAATTTGTCGCGATTATGGGGCCTTCGGGTTGTGGTAAATCTACTTTGCTGAATATTTTAGGCTTGCTGGATAATCCGACTGAGGGAGATTATTTCCTGAACGGAACGAATGTGAGCCGCTATACGGAAGCGGAACGAACGAAGTTGAGGAAAGGGGTGATCGGGTTTGTGTTTCAGAGTTTTAATTTGATTGACGAGCTGACTGTTTTCGAAAATATAGAATTGCCGTTGCTTTATATGGGCGTTTCGTCGTCTCTGCGTAAAGAAAAAGTGCAGGAAGCGATGGACAGGATGCAGATAGCGCACCGTAGCAAACATTTCCCGCAGCAATTGTCCGGCGGACAACAACAGCGTGTGGCTATTGCTCGCGCGGTAGTAGCCAATCCGAAACTGATTCTTGCCGATGAGCCTACGGGAAATTTGGACTCGAAGAACGGTAAAGAGGTGATGGATTTGCTGACGGAGCTGAACAACGAAGGGACTACCATCGTGATGGTAACCCATAGTCAGCACGACGCGGGATATGCCGGACGGATAATCAATATGTTTGACGGACAACTATTAGTTTCCGAAGTGAGGGGATAAAATAGTACAAACGAACAGGTATTCTTCTTCTAAATAGCTAAATTTGTCTATTATTAGAATAAATAGAGAAATGAGACTGTTTACTTATTGGAGAGGGCTGTTGTTTTTGGCCTGTGTCGTTTTGTTTAGTCCGGACGCACAAGGTTCCCAAACGGGAGATCTGGTGCTTGGTGCGGAACAAACAGATGTTATTTTGCGCCATGTTGCGGATAAACGTGTTGCTCTTGTTGTCAATCAAACATCTATTCTTGAAAGCCAGGATAAACATGTGTTGGATGTGTTATTGGCACGAGGCGCAGATATCCGAAAAGTATTCGCTCCGGAGCATGGCTTTCGGGGCACTGCGGATGCCGGCGAGCTGGTTAAGGATAGCAAAGATCAGAAAACAGGACTTCCTATTATTTCTTTATATGGAAAGAATAAAAAGCCGACCGCTGATCAATTGACTGATGTAGATGTCGTGATTTTTGATATTCAGGATATTGGCGCTCGCTTTTATACCTATATCAGCACGATGCACTATGTGATGGAGGCCTGTGCGGAGAATGATAAGGAGTTGCTGGTGTTGGACCGGCCGAATCCGAATGACTTTGTGGATGGTCCGTTGCTTAAACCGGGTTTCGAGTCTTTTGTAGGTATGCATCCGATACCGGTATTGCACGGACTGACAGTTGGCGAATTGGCATGGATGATTAATGACGAAGGTTGGTTAAAAAGCAGTCCGGATTCATGCAAGCTAAAAGTTGTCAAAATGGAAAACTGGCGGCATGGCGATCCTTACTGGCTGCCGGTCAAACCTTCTCCTAATTTGCCGAATGATCAGTCTATCCGTTTATACGCTTCTCTTTGTTTCTTTGAGGCTACCAATGTCAGTGTGGGACGAGGTACGTATTTTCCATTTCAGGTGCTCGGCGTCCCTGACCCGAAGTATGGAGAATTTACATTTACACCGGTTTCGCTTCCCGAATTTGATACGAACCCGCTACATAAGAATAAGAAATGTTATGGTGTAGACCTGCGCGAACTGCCATTTGAAGGCGGGCTCACCCTTCGGTTTCTCTTTGACTTCTACAATAAAGCGGATAAAGACCGGGCCTTATTTTTTACGCGTCCCAACTGGTTCGATCTTTTATCGGGAAATAAAGAGTTGCGTACGCAAATAATCAAAGGTCTGAGTGAAGAAGAAATAAAAGCCTCCTGGCAAGAAGACCTGGAGGCTTATAAGAAGTTGCGTCAGAAATATTTATTGTACGAAGATTATCGCTGATTTTTTATAACGCTTTATTTAACAAAAAGACTACCGCACCATTTTTATCTAATAGTTGAAGAG
>DAIPZX010000362.1:0-2549 GCA_036781995.1 Massilibacteroides sp.
TGAATAGAAAATATCAACGAAAAATTATGGAAACCGGGGCGGATCTGGAATCCCAGTTAGTAGAATCACTAAACTCAGTTTCTACAATAAAACAATTTGGTGTCGAATCTTTTGCCAACTTGAAAACGGAAGTTCGCTTTGTGAGTCTACTGAACAATACGTATAAAAGTATCTATGGTTCGATCTTGGCCAATGGAGGGATAGAATTTGTTTCCACAGGCATTACAATCGCTGTTTTATGGGCAGGAAGTCTATTTGTTATAGACCAGGAGATAACACCGGGCACCCTGATGCTTTTTTATTCGTTGATCGGATATATACTCGGTCCGGTAGGTAAACTGATTTCATCCAATCAAACCATACAAGATGCGCTAATCGCTGCCGATCGTCTTTTTCAGATTATGGACCTGGAGCGCGAAGGAAATGAAACACAAAAAATCAGCCTCCAACCGGATATGGCAGGTGATATACGTTTTGATCGTGTTGCTTTTCGTTATGGTTCACGCAAGCAGGTATTCAAAGAGTTGAGCCTCACGTTTAAAAAAGGACAAACAACAGCTATTATCGGCGAAAGCGGTTCGGGCAAAACAACATTGATTTCCCTCATTCAACAATTGTATCCGTTACAGTCCGGAAGTATTTCTGTCGGCAATTTCACGCTAAACCAAGTAACCAATGCAAGCTTAAGAAGAATAGTAGGAGTTGTACCTCAACATATCGAATTATTTGCAGGAACCATATTGGAAAACATTGCATTAGGTGAGTTTGAACCGGATATGAAGCGAATCGTAGAGTTGAGCGAGCAACTGGGAATCCGGGAGTTTGTAGAAAAACTGCCTCAAAGTTACCTAACGCCGATTGGCGAACATGGCGCATCTCTTTCAGGAGGCGAACGGCAACGAATAGCCATTGCCCGGGCACTTTACCGGAATCCGGAAATATTAATTTTTGATGAAGCAACCTCCTCCTTAGATTCAATATCGGAAAAGTATGTAAGAGACACATTAGATAAGTTGGCGCAGACAGGAAAGACTATCCTTATTATTGCTCATCGTTTAAGCACAGTAAAAAACGCGGATGCCATCGTCGTTCTTAAAGAAGGAGAATTAGTTGAGTCTGGTAATCATCAGGAATTGATCAACCTCAATGGTGAATACGCGAAATTATGGAACGAACAATTTAATCAGATTTAAGATTATGAGAACCCTTGTATTGATAATCGGATTTTATTTTGTTGTATTTCACAGTCAGGCGCAATCTGTCTGGACCTTGGAAAACTGCATCCGGCATGCTTTAGAAAATAATATAGAAGTACAACAGCAGCAAGTAAGTGTAGAAAAGCAAACTGTAAACGCGGAAACAGCACGTTACAGCCGTTTGCCCAACCTGATGCTGGATGGAACACAACGTTTCGATTTCGGGCGCACGCTAAACAGGGATAACACATACGATGATACGAATTCACAAAACAGTTCTTTCTCGCTAAATACGGAATTAACGCTATTTTCCGGTTTTAAAACAACGGCAACGATCAAGCTGGAAAAGATAAAACTGCAGATACAGTCGTCTAATTTGGAACAGGTCAATAACGACATTAGCCTACAGGTGACACAACGTTATTTTCAGGTTCTTTTGAATAAAGAGGTTGCTTCAATCGCGGAAGAACAAATTGAATTAGGACAAGAACTGGCAGGCATTACCAAAGAGTTAGTGAAACATGGCAAAGTTCCGGAATCACAACTTCTTGATGTGGAGGCTCAGGTTGCTAATGATGAATTAACCTTGACAAAGGCACAAAACACCTTGCGCTTATCTTTGTTGGAGCTAAGCCAACTATTAGAACTCGAGATGGTAGACGGATTTGATATCCAGGATATTCCACAAGAGGTAAACCTGTTATTGGCGGATGATCCGAACCAGATATACCAGTTGGCGGAAACATGGATGCCGGAGATTAAAAGTTCTGCTTTAGCCATTCAAAGCGCGGAACAAAATATCAGAATTGCCCGTTCGGGCTACTATCCATCTTTGGCTATGGCGGGAGAAATGAATAGCGGCTACTATCATGTGAGTAGCGTCGATAATCCGGCTTTCAAACAACAATTCCGGAATAATCTTCAACAACGCATTTACTTGACTTTACGAATTCCTCTATTTAATCGCTTATCTACCCGGAATTCGGTTCGGATCGCTCATAAGGAAAAAGAAGAAAGTCGCCTGACCTTGCTTAATACACAAAAGCAAGTATACAAGGAGATACAAAAAATCTGGCATGAAGCCTTGTCTGCTCAGGAGAAATTTCTTTCTACCCAAAAGGCTGTTAAAGCAAATACGGAGGCGCTACGCTATGCATTAGAGAAATATCATGCCGGGAAGTTCACGGTATATGAGTATAACGAAATTAAACTCAAACTGGCAAACAGTCGATCAGAACAAGTGCAAGCAAAATACGAGAGTCTGCTTCAAAAAAAACTGATTGATTTTTATAAAGGAAAACAACTTTACTAACAACTAATATAAAAAAAAGAACAGAATCATGAAAAAGTTAA
>DAIPZX010000363.1:0-2544 GCA_036781995.1 Massilibacteroides sp.
ATTTACATTAACTCTAATATATACGGGAGTAATATACTGGAAAATCAGAAGGCAAATCGGGTATGATTCGCCTTCTGATTTTCAGTTCCATTCATAATTTTGGATATCCATTGCCGATGTCTGTAAAAACATCGTTTTAGGACGGAGAATCTCACGGATAAAATATTCCCTCAATATTTTTGCATTGGCTGATTTTATCCGAAATGCCATAGCAATGATAAATTCAAGGCTAAATTCGTAAGGTTCATATTCGATTTTACCCGCTTTCACAATGCAGTTGTATTTACAGACCTCTTCCATGTCAAACATATTAGTCTTACAAATCGCTTGAATACACGCATCTATCATTTGCCTGTAAACATCGAACAATTCTATCAACTCGCATTTCCTTAACCAGACCGTTTCATTTACCGGATTGAATACTACGGATTTATGACCTTCGCTGTCCATCTCTATCGTTAAAGTGCCTCTACCTGTTGTTTCCATATTATTTGAATTTTATTGATTATTGTTTGTTGTTATTTTGCTTCTCTGCCAACACATATTGACCTTCAATTCGTTCTGCCAGATTCGTCATATCCTCATTAATTTTAGTACGGGTAACTTCCGCATAGATTTGAGTAGTCTTGATAGACAAATGCCCCATCATCTGACTAAGCGTTTCAATCGGAACACCCTGTGTCAGGCAGACCGTTGTTGCAAAGGTAAAACGGCTCATATGGAATCTCAGACGTTTGTCAATTCCGGCTGCTTTGGCAAGCTGTTTTAAGATGAAGTTCATATGGCGAAGACTTTGTAGTTTGAAAACCTTGCCGTCTTTTCCTGCAAATTCTGAATCCCTGTACCGTTCCAGTATTTGGATTGGAATATCCAATAGCGGAATACAAGAAGCCGTTCCGGTCTTTTGCCTGTTCAAGACAATCCATAAGCTGCCGTCTTCCGGTCGTTGGATATTGGAATGTTCCAGATTCCGCAAATCAACAGCCGAGATACCCGTAAATGCACAAAAGATAAACATATCACGGGTAAAGTCCCATGTTACAAACTTCATTTTTACCTGCATCAGGCGTTCGATTTCCTCATTGGTCAGCCACGGACGTTTAGGAATTGCCCTTTCAGGTGTATAGTCAAAGAACGGATTCTGTCGTATCAATCCTTTGTTTTTAGCTCGTGTTACACACATACGGAAAGGAATCATATTACCTTTTACTGTTCTTAACGTCATCCGTAAATCTTTTTTCAGGTAGAGGGAATAGGCTTCGATAAGTGTAATATTTAACTGCCCGAACGGAATATCATTCACTCCGTATTTCTGTTGTAAAAAATCTTCCAAATGTCGGTATGCGGTAGGATATACAGGAAATGTATTCGCCTGAATCTTTATCCCGATACTTTTTCGTTTTTCCTCTACCAAGCAAGAAAATTCTTGCATCAGGGTGTTTTGGTTCACTCCGATTCCCCTGAGTGCATTTTTTAGGGATTCGGCAGTTACATAACCATTGCTTTCAACCATCGTTTTATAATACTGGGTTAGCTGCGCTTGAAGTTTTTCTATCTGCCTGTTGGTTTCATTGGCTTCTTGGGATTTACCTATTGCCAATCCTGTTTTGGCATTCCATTCGGTAGGTAGAATATCCATTCCTGTACTGAATGCGGTATTTTTTCCATCCACACTGATTCGCCCTATGACCGGGCATTTGCCCGATTTCTTTTTCTTACTGGTATTCAGGTAAAATAATATGCTGAATGTACTTCTCTTGGTTTGCATGACTGTTATGTTTGAATATGGTGCTAATTTATGATTATTCTACTCCTGTAAAATTGAACTTTCCGGCAAGCCGTTCCGAGAGCCTCTTCATATCATTGCCGATTTTTTCATTATTAACACGGGCATAGCGTTGGGTAGTTTCTATACTACGGTGTCCCATCATCCGGCTGACACTTTCAATCGGAACTCCCTGCGATAAGCAAAGTTGGCTGGCGAAGCAATGGCGTGCCACGTGAAAGCCGATTCCATTTTTTATCCCGCAATATTTGGCGATGTTTCTCAGGTGATATCTTATTGTAGTATGGGAAGGTACGTGAAAGACATGGTCATCTTTTCCGATACCAGTTATCTCCCGATATTTTTCTATTATTTGCATAGGAATATTCAATAGCTTAACATTAAACGGCATATTCGTTTTTTGCCTTGCCATAGAGATCCACAGGCTACCGTCTTCTTCGGTTATGATATCTTTCCACGAAAGTCTTTTCAAATCAACACATGAGATGCCGGTAAAGCCTGCAAATACGAATAAATCACGGATATAACATAGTTTTGTCGTAGGAAGAGGCGTTGAAATAATCCGCTCAAACTCCTCTTTTGTAAGTGAGCGGTTTTGCTGTATAGGCTTTTCCGGCTTATATCCCGCAAAAGGAGGATGGATGATTAAGTTCCGGTGCAGGGCTATACGTACCGCTTTTTGCAAATAGATAATGCTTATAAGTATTGAACCCGGTTTCATTTTGCGTTCTACCCGTAAATAGAAATCATACGCCTCT
>DAIPZX010000364.1:0-2510 GCA_036781995.1 Massilibacteroides sp.
TAAGTTGCATTTTCTTCAATAAATTCACGACGAGGACCAACTTCTTCTCCCATCAACATTGAAAAGATCTGATCGGCCTCTGCTGCATTATCAATTGTAATTTGCTTAAGTGTACGGTTTTCCGGATTCATGGTTGTATCCCACAATTGATGGTCGTTCATCTCACCAAGACCCTTGTAGCGCTGTGTATGTACTTGTCCTTCGTTTCCTGCTGCAACACGGTCGATAAACGACTGTCGTTGCTGCTCTGTCCAGCAGTATTCTTCTGCTTTTCCTTTCTTGCAAAGGTACAACGGCGGAGTAGCCAGGTAGACATAGCCACTTTCTATCAGCGCACGCATACGGCGGAAGAAGAACGTAAGAATCAATGTTGCAATGTGGCTTCCATCCACATCGGCATCGGTCATGATTATCACTTTATGATAACGCAATTTGCTTAAATTTAATGCCTTCGGATCGTCTTCCGTACCTACAGTTACGCCCATAGCACGGAAAATATTCTGAATCTCTTCACTTTCGAATATCTTATGATCCATTGCTTTCTCTACATTCAGAATCTTACCACGCAAAGGAAGAATAGCCTGGAAATTACGATCACGTCCTTGTTTTGCCGTACCACCTGCAGAGTCTCCTTCGACTAAAAACAGTTCGCAAATAGAAGCATCTTTAGAAGAACAGTCCGCCAGTTTTCCCGGCAAACCTCCTCCTGTAAGAGGGGATTTACGCTGTATCAATTCACGGGCTTTGCGAGCAGCTTGTCGAGCCTGGGCAGCCAGTATAACTTTATCTACAATTATTTTTGCTTCTTTAGGATGTTCCTCTAAGTAGTATCCTAAAGCTTCACCAATTGCCTGATCAACAGCACCTGTTACTTCCGAATTTCCTAATTTGGTTTTTGTCTGACCCTCAAATTGAGGTTCGGCAACTTTTATGGATATCACAGCGGTAAGTCCTTCACGGAAGTCATCCCCCTGAATCTCCACCTTGGCTTTTTCCAACAATTTTGAATCTTCCGCATACTTCTTTAAAGTACGGGTCAATCCACGACGGAAGCCTGCCAAATGTGTTCCGCCTTCTATTGTATTAATGTCATTTACATAAGAAAACACACTTTCATTATACGAGGTATTGTAAGTTAAAGCCACCTCAACAGGTATATTCTGCTTTTCGGTTACTATATGAATTACATCAGGAATCAGTTCCTCCTTCGCTCTATCTATATAACGAACAAATTCTTTCAAGCCTTCTTCAGAACGGAATATTTCAGTCTTATAACTGCCATCTTCCTTCTTGACACGCATATCGGTCAATTGCAACATAATTCCGGCATTCAGAAACGCCAACTCACGCAAACGGGCAGCTAATATATCGTATTTATATTCAGTAACCGTAAAGATGGAATTATCCGGTTTGAAACTGATAATTGTTCCGGTTTTATCTGTTTCGCCAACAACAACGACATCATGCAAAGGTTTTCCACAAGAAAATTCCTGCATATGTATTTTGCCTTCGCGATGCACCTCCGCTTTCAGATAAGTAGAAAGTGCATTCACACAAGATACACCAACACCGTGCAAACCACCCGACACCTTATAACTGCCTTTATCAAACTTCCCGCCGGCATGAAGTACCGTCAAAACAACTTCCAATGCCGATCTGCCTTCCTTTTCATGGATACCTACCGGAATTCCGCGACCATCATCCGACACCATTATTGAGTTATCCTCAGTGATCGTCACATTTATGGTTGAACAAAAACCAGCCAAAGCCTCATCGATAGAGTTATCGACAACTTCATATACCAAATGATGAAGCCCCTTTTCACTTATATCGCCAATATACATGGCAGGTCTCTTACGAACCGCTTCCAATCCTTCAAGCACCTGAATACTATCCGCGGAATATTCTCCGGACATATTCTTCATTTCTTCGCTCATGAATTTATCTGATTTAAACCTGTAATTACCTTATTCTGAAAAATCCTAACAAATGTAGTAAAAAAAAATGACTTTATCCTTATTACCCCTTGAGAAACACACAAGAAGATAAGCTCAAATCATAAAAAAAATGGGCTAAACTTTATCAAGTCTAACCCAAACACAGTAGCCCATAGGGGAATCGAACCCCTCTTTCAAGAATGAAAATCTTGCGTCCTAACCGATAGACGAATGGGCCAAATTTGCATTAAAAAGCCGGGCTTCTATCAGGTCCGGCTATACTCAGCTCCTTAATCAAGAATTAAGCAAGACGGTTTACGTGCTTAGCTAATTTTGATTTCAGGTTACCGGCTTTATTCTTATGGATAATATTCTTCTTAGCCAACTTATCCAACATAGCAGATACTTTTGGATACAACGCCTTAGCTGCTTCTTTATCTTCTGTCGCACGCAAAGTCTTTACTGCATTTCTTGCAGTTTTTGCATAATATCTATTGTGCAAACGACGAGCATTAGCCTGTCTGATTCTTTTAATTGATGATTGATGATTTGCCATTTTCAGCTATCCTCTTT
>DAIPZX010000365.1:0-2479 GCA_036781995.1 Massilibacteroides sp.
CGGTGTTTTTTCGGATATCCGTAATCTATTTGTGGAGCTTCCCGAATCTAAAATGCGAGGTTATAAGCCCGGACGTTTTTCTTTTAATGTTTCCGGTGGGCGTTGTGAAACCTGCAAAGGGAATGGCTATAAAACGATTGAAATGAATTTTCTTCCGGATGTGCTTGTTCCTTGTGAAGATTGTCTGGGTAAACGTTATAACCGGGAGACGCTTGAAGTCCGTTTTCGAGGAAAATCCATTGCTGATATATTAAATATGACCATCAATATGGCGGTTGAGTTTTTTGAAAATATCCCCTCTATCCTGACAAAAGTAAAAGTGTTACAAGATGTCGGTCTGGGGTATATTAAATTAGGACAACCATCGACTACACTTTCCGGAGGGGAAAGCCAACGTGTGAAATTGGCTACTGAACTGGCAAAACGAGATACCGGTAAGACATTATACATACTGGATGAGCCGACAACAGGACTGCACTTTGAAGATATTCGCGTGCTGCTTGGCGTGTTGAATAAACTCGTTGATAAAGGCAATACAATTATCGTGATCGAGCATAATCTGGACGTAATTAAGAGTGCAGATTACCTGATTGACATAGGCCCGGAGGGTGGTCGGAAAGGCGGGAAAATACTTTTCGAAGGAACTCCCGAAGAAATGATTGCCTCCAAAGCGAAAAGTTTCACGACTCCTTTTTTAAAAGAGGAATTAATGCATAAATAGAAAACGAAAAACAAACAGTAAGGTTAGCAATGACGGAAGAAGATAGTTATAGAACCATCAAAGAAATATCCGAAGGCTATTATAGCGAAAAGAGAAGCCGTTTCATTTCTTATGCGATTCCGGTGCGTACTGTGGAGGATGTAAAACTGGAGTTAGATAAATACAGAAAACAATATTACGATGCCCGGCATATCTGTTGGGCATATATGTTAGGTCATGCCCGGGAAGAGTTTCGAGCCAATGATGATGGCGAACCCTCTTCTACGGCAGGTAAACCCATACTGGGGCAAATCAATTCAAACCAACTGACGGATATTCTGATCATTGTGATTCGTTACTTCGGAGGAATTGAATTAGGCACAGGCGGGTTGATTGTTGCTTACAGAGCTGCCGCCGCCGAAGCGATTGCCGCCGCCACTGTTGAGGAACGAACAGTAGACGAAGATATCACAGTCTGTTTTGAATATCCTTTCCTTAATAGCATTATGCGTATTATAAAAGAAGACGGTCCTGAAATCATATCCCAGAACTTTCAGATGGATTGTGAAATGACCCTTCGCATTCGTAAAGGAAGTGCGGAGAGACTGAAATCCAGATTAGCCAAAGTCGAGACCGCTTCTATCCGGGATGAATGAAAAAATAGCAATTCTTACTCCAGCAGTCTGGTAATTTGTTCCAGATAAAATACGTCTTCAGGGGTGAAGTCATTTAGTTTGTTGCTGTCGATATCCAGAACCGCTATAACCTTTTGCTCATAGAGTAGCGGAATTACTACTTCCGATTTAGAATCACCATTGCAAGCGATATGCCCCGGAAACTGATCTACGTCCGGAACCAGAATTGTCTCTTCCTTTTCCCAAGCCGTTCCGCAAACGCCTTTGCCTTTCTTGATACGCGTGCAGGCTATGGAACCTTGAAACGGACCAAGCACCAGGTCGTTATCCCGAACAATATAGAAGCCTACCCAAAAGAAGCCGAATGTTTGCTTCAGGGCTGCAGCCACATTAGCCATATTGGCTACCTGGTCGGTTTCGCCCATAATCAATGCCTTGATCTGCGGAATGAGAGCCTTATATTTTTCGGACTTAAGTTCCCCGCTTATAATTAATTCTTCTGCCATGAGTTGTTTTTTTAAAAAAAGGAACGTGAAGATATAATAATAAATCAAATACTGAAAATAAATAAATCTGTTATATGGAAAATACATTGAAAAGGAGTATCTTAGCCGCTATCAATAAAAAGAAAGACCATGAAAACAAAAGTTCGGATTACTGTAGGACGTCAATTCGGTAGTGGCGGCTATGATATTGGACATAAGTTAGCAGAATTATTAGGAATTACCTTTTATGATAAAGAGTTGTTGGTGCTCGCCGCTAAAGAGAGCGGTTTAAATAAAGCTTTCTTTGAAAAGGCAGATGAGCGCTCCACGTCTGGATTATCGTATGCCTTTTCTGCGGGCTTGCCTTATATGGGCATGTTTACGCCTTATTCGGATGTCTTGAGTAATGACGGACTGTTTAAACTTCAGAGTGATACAATTCGCAAACTTGCCGGCAAGCAGTCTTGTGTGCTTGTGGGGCGTTGTGCCGATTATATATTAAGAGATGAATCTAATTGTTTGAGCGTGTTTATCCATAGCCCGTTAGAAATCAGAGTCTCCCGTATTATGAAAAAGTACAACCTGGCAAGAGAACAAGCCGAAGAGCTAATCCTAAAAACAGACAAACAAAGGGCCGCGTATTATAATTATTATACTGG
>DAIPZX010000366.1:0-2474 GCA_036781995.1 Massilibacteroides sp.
AGGAACGAAGTGGCGAAACAATCTAAGTGGTGTATAAGTAATTGAATATCAAAGTTAATAATGGCTGAATAGTTACTTATTTTTCGTCACTTGTTATTAAATGCAAAATAACTCGCGACAAAATATTAAATTCAAACAGATAACACACATATGTTAACACAGATTTTCAAACCCACCCTATAGTCTTTTTCCCAAATGAGTACACTCTTTTTCTAAAAAGAGTGTACTCATCTTGTTTTTTTTATCAGGATTGCAATGTAGTTTTTGGACAAGAGAAGTTTTTTCACACATCTCCCTTCTTCTCTGCTTTTTATCTTACAAATGGAGCTTGCTGTAGGTAAGTGGCACAATCGGTGACGCCTTCAAATTGAGTTCGTCCGTCGGGCATCTGTTCCAATTCTACAAAGAAGTCCTTAATACCGTTAGCATACATTTGCTTAAAGATCATTTCGAAATTCATCATACCGCTCTGTCCCAATACTGCACGGTCTTTGATGTGCAGGGCTTTGATTCGATCGGCATACTTTTTCATATATTCTATCGGGTCATTTTGTCCCATCACTGTCCAATATACATCCAACTCAAAGACTACAAGGGAAGGGGCTGTATCACGCAGGAACAAATCAAGGATTTGAACTCCCGGTTTCTGGAAGAAACTAAACGGTTTCTTTTTTTCTTCTTCCGTAAGCAGTCGTTCAAATTCCATATTGTGGTTGTGATACCCAAACTGCAAACCCGCGCCTTTTACCACCTCGCCTGAGATATTGAATATTTCACAAAGCAGTGAGGCTTCTTCCAAAGTTTTACATTGAGGCATCATCGGCAGGATCAGATATTTACATCCGATTTGAGCATGATGGTCTGCCGCCACTTTCCAGAATTCTTTAAACTGAGGGATTAATGCTTTTGTGTATTCTTTAAAAATAAAGCCTTCGCCGAGTGGCGCCATAACATGGGAGCTATCGATACTTATACCATTGTCATCTGCAATTTTCTTAAATTCAAGCATATCAAGTCCTCCGACCTTACCATTATCGTAGCCGGCAAGTTCCAGTTTTGTATAGCCTGATTCTTTTAGTTGTTTCATCCGCTTAGGAAAGTCGTCATACAGTTCCTTCTGCAAAGAATAAATCTGTAATCCCAGGTCTTTTTTCGCATTGACCATAGCCGGTGATTGTACGGGTGCTGCCTGAAGCAGATTGTCTTTTCCTGCCAACAAACCTGTTGCTGCAAGAAGAGAAGCATTTCTTAAAAAAGTACGTCTGTTACTCATAATATCAAATTCATTCATGGTGTTATTTTAATAAGGCATATTCAGATTTCAAATATAATTATTTTTTCTTCTGTTCAGACATTTTGTTTCACAGCTATAGTAAGTATTTCTCTATGTATCTTCGTATCTTTGCAGTTTAAAATCAGTTTACAAGCAAAGCATATAGAGGTATGGAATATAGATTAAACAAATATATTAGTTCGTCAGGCTACTGCTCAAGACGCGAAGCAGACAGGTTTATCGAAAGTGGGAATGTAACGATTAATGGTTTACGCGCCACAATCGGGGCCAGAGTTCTCCCCGGTCAAAAAGTACGTGTGAATGGCAACCTGATCAGCCATGAAGTCGAACCTATATATATCGCGTTCAATAAACCCGTAGGTGTTGTTTCTACGACTGATCGCGCAGACAAGAACAACATCATCGATTTCATCAGCCATGAACAACGTATATTTCCAATTGGTCGCTTAGACAAGGATTCACAGGGTTTAATCTTGCTGACCAACGATGGAGATATCGTAAACAAGATTTTAAGAGCGGGAAATAATCATAAAAAGGAGTATATCGTAACCGTAAACAGGCCCATCACCAAAGAATTTCTGACACAAATGGCAGAAGGTGTGCCTATCCTGGACAGAGTAACCCGCAGGTGCGAACTGGAAGAGGTTAATCCGTACACATTCAGGATAACGCTTATTCAGGGACTGAACCGCCAGATCAGAAGAATGTGTGAATATTTCAATTATGAGGTTACAAAACTTGAACGCACTCAGATTATGAATATCAAGTTAGGCAAACTCGGACAAGGAAACACACGGGAACTTACACTGGCCGAACTGGAAGGTTTGTTCGATCTGCTTGAGAAATCAGACAACAAAGCGGAAGTAAGCAAGCCTAAGACTCAGACAAGAAAAGAGAACAGACCGCCAAAGTCTAAAACGGCATCCGGTTTAAAACCAACAAAGCACAGTGCCACATCGAAGGAAACAAAAAGAGAGACTAATGCCGATAAAGCGAAGAAAGACAGTAGAACAAAAACAGCAGCAAAGAAGGGCAAATCCTCGGGTCCGCGTATTGGCAAACAGCGTCCGGACAAGGTCAAACAAAGACAGCTGAGCGATTTCGAAAAATACAAATACAAACGAAACAATAAAAAAAGCGAAGAGTAAAAGAATAACCCGGCATTAAACAAATCGATAAA
>DAIPZX010000367.1:0-2455 GCA_036781995.1 Massilibacteroides sp.
CCAGAATTTCATCTATATTATCAACCCCTTCCTGATTCTCAATCTTGGCGATAATCTTGATCGGGCTGTTATGTTCGTCCAGAATACGTTGGATATCCAACACATCTTGCTTGTTACGGACAAAAGAATGCGCAATGAAATCAAAATCGTTCTCGATACAGAAAAGGATATTTTTACGGTCCTTTTCAGTCAGAGAAGGCAGGTTGATACGCACACCCGGTACATTCACGCTTTTACGGCTTCCTAATGTGGCATCATTCTCTACTTCACAAATTAGATAATCCGCATGCTTTTCCATCACTTTCAGATCCAAATCGCCATCGTCGATCAGCATTTCGCTGCCAACAGCCATGTCGTTGACAAAGTTAGGATAAGATACGCTGATGCATTCGTGTGTTGTTTCCAGATTGGGATTCCCGACAACTTTAACTAATTCTTTTGTTTTGAACTCAATCGGTCCTGTTGAGACGGTTGTACGCACTTCCGGGCCTTTGGTATCCATCAGAATAGCAATACGGTTTGATACCGCACGCGTATTGTTTGTTACACGGCTAAATCCTTCTTCATTCATGTGCGCAGAGTTCAAACGCACAACGTTCATTCCCGCTTTATACAAGGAGTCGATAAAATCCACTTCACATCGCTGGTCTGAAATAGTTGCAACAATCTTCGTATGCTTTAACATATAACTAATTAATAAATTTAATCTATACTTTATAATAATACCTATACTATAATGACAACACCGTATCAGCAGTTACTGAAATGCCTCTAAAGCAAGACGGTATGAATCCAATCCAAAGCCAAGAATCACTCCTTTGCAGGCGGACGAGAGAAGGGATACATGTCGAAATGCTTCACGGGTATGCACATTGGAGATGTGCACTTCAATTACCGGCGTTTCTACCGCTTTAATCGCGTCATGCAGGGCGATGGATGTATGCGTGTAAGCGCCGGCATTCAATACAATTCCATCAAAATCAAACCCGACTTCGTGAATTTTGTTTATCAATTCACCTTCAACATTGCTCTGATAATAGAGAATTTCACACTGTGGGTACAACCTGCACAGTTCATTCAGATAAGCCTCAAACGAAGTGTTTCCGTAAACTGTTGGTTCTCTCTTTCCCAGCAGATTGAGGTTGGGGCCATTAATAATCTGAATCTTCTTCATCTTAAAAGAAATGTAAGTTTATTATCTTTGCTTCGTTCTAAATTTGCGAACAAGAAAAATACAGCGCAAAGGTAATGATTTTATTTGATTGATTAAAGACTTATTCAAGAAACAATGATGCCGCATATTGATATAGTCCACAAATACAAAGCTTATCTTCGATTGGAAAAGTCTTTGTCCGAAAACTCTGTCGATGCCTATCTGACAGACTTAGATAAGCTTTTGCAGTACGTTGGCGAAGAGGGTAAGGATTATAAGACGATCACGTATGAAGACCTGCAGCATTTTGTAGCGGGGCTTCGCGACCTGGGTATTCATCCACGCTCACAGGCGAGAATTATTTCCGGGATAAAGTCTTTTTATCGCTATCTGTTGCTGGATGGATATATTACATTAGACCCCACTGAACTGCTTGAAGCGCCTAAGATTGGCATGAAAATTCCCGAAATACTGACTGTTGCCGAGATCAACGACCTGCTGGATACGATAGACCTCTCGAAAGCTGAAGGACAACGAAACCGGGCTATGCTGGAGGTCTTGTATAGTTGTGGGTTGCGCGTTTCGGAGTTGACCTCACTGCGTTATTCCGATGTGTATTTTGACGAAGAATTTATCCGTGTGGAAGGAAAAGGCAGCAAACAACGCCTTGTCCCCATCTCACAAACCGCCATACGGGAGATCAGGAACTATCTGTATGATCGTAATTTAGTGCCGATCAAAGCCGGCTTTGAAGATACTTTATTCCTGAGCAGGAGAGGAACAGCCTTGTCTCGCATCATGGTATTCCACGTAATCAAAGTACAAGCCGAATTAGCCGGAATAAAGAAAAACGTCAGTCCGCATACTTTTCGTCACTCTTTCGCGACTCATTTACTTGAAGGCGGCGCCAACTTGCGCGCCATTCAAGAAATGCTCGGGCATGAGAGTATTGTGACCACCGAAATTTATACGCATATCGACCGCGAAGCCCTTCGCCGGGAAATATTGGAACATCATCCGCGCAGTAAAAGGGCGGGTGATAATTCATAAAACGAAATATATTTCGGAAAAGCATTACGCTTTTTCGCAATTAATCCTGTTTTCAATGGAAATAAATTTAGCACAGGTATTTGATGATAGAAAAATTCGTACAGCATGAACGAAGAAGAGGAGAAATGGTATTTCTCTATTGTTGATGTGGTGGTGGCTCTGGCAGGTAGCAACAACCGTTTTGGCTGACTAAAAGTGTAACTATTCAGCCAAAACTATTCTTAATTTACCATTTACCGAACCCATTCGGTG
>DAIPZX010000368.1:0-2450 GCA_036781995.1 Massilibacteroides sp.
GCTATTATTAAAGCGGAAAAAATTGAGAATAAAGATGAGACATTTGAGTTTTTTGATAAACCGTCTAAGAACCCATACCCCATAATATTAAATGAATATGTGATTTATCTTTTCAGTGATTCTTTAGAGTGGAATGATGATTTTTTTGAATTGAGAGATGAATTTATTTTAAATGATATAATTAATAATACTCCAGAAAAAGCAATAATCACGATTATCTCAAACGAACGGTATCAACAAGTTGTTGTAAAAATCAGGGATTTGGCTGTTAAACAAAGGCTTCTGGAAGTACAAAATCAATGTATTAAAGAACTCAAATCAAAAGGGATTCAAATTACGCCAGATGTTCTAAGACAAATGGTCATAAAAAAAGTAAACGAAATTAAAATGTAAATTTTACTAAACTACATTTGCCTACCATACCTCCGCTTCTTCTTTTTCCTACGGCGCGGCAATGGCATTTCTTCTTTCGGGTGGTTCTCCGGTTCAGGAGTAAGGATTGAGAAAAGTCCACCCGTTACATTGTCAGGAGTATGGCTGTCCTCGTGCTTCGTTGTCGGCTGAATGTTAGTGTACACATCGGAAAGACGGGTATCTTTGATTGGTTCTTGTGCCTGTTCCTGTTTTCCTCCGTACAGGTCGTTGAAAACGTTAGCGGAATACTCTTTACCCAGACGTGAGCCATTCAGGATGGTGCGGGTGGTATGGTCTATGAAAGTTGCACCATAAATCCGCCCTTCATCGTTCCGCCTGAATAGCACGTCGATACCCTGCTGCCTTAGCTTCGCTCGAAACTCGCTTTCACTTTGGCTGCCCTGTTTGGCTTCCGATACGGCTTTCAGGGTATGTGCTTTCAGATTCTTGGCTTTGATACGTTCGGAAGACTTCGCCATACGTTTTTCCAATCCGTCATAGCCGACTGATTTTCCGAAAATGGAAGATTTCAAAGGATTGCCGACCTTATTCCCGTCGCTGTCCATTGTCGAATACAGCAAACCACGATATGGCTTTCCTTTTACCTCGCCTTTCAGTTCCTCTACATTTATATTATATAAGGAAAGAACGGCTTTATATTCGCCCATACTTTGAAAGTGATACATCGAAGCTAACGGTTTGATAACCGAAGCAATCTGCTTTTTTAAATCGCCCTGTGAAGCATCGATGGGTGTAAACTCCCATTGCTCGGTGCGTTTTTGCCACTCCGCAGGATGCAGATTATACTTCCGTTCCAAATGCTCGGTTATCTCCTTGCTGCGTTCATGCTCTTTGTAGCCGTCGATTTTCTTCCCCTCGCTGTCCACCCGGAGCGATACTATATGTATATGTTCCCTGCCAATATCCTCATGTTTGAAAATAAGGTAAGGCTGATTACCATATCCTAATCGCTCCATATACTCCCGACCGATGTCCGTTAGTTGGTCATCGGTCAGGTGGTCGTCCGGATGCGGATTGAGTGAAACATGAAAGACTGGTTTTTCGGTACGGAAGTTAGCCGGAACGAACTGCATAAAATCTTCCATACACTCCGACACATTAAAACGGCCGTCGGCAGGTTCAAAGACAAGATTGGCTCCCAATATCTTGCCTAAACCCTCGTCCACTTTCTCCTGATTGTATGCCAACGCACCGTACAGGTTGCTGCCGATGTTTATTTTTGCAACCATTTACATAATATTTTTCCGTTCGACAAAATAAGCGAACTTCTTTTGTGCTCACTTACCCAAATATTTTTCCCTAAATTCTTCGGATAATTCCACGATTTTCTTTCCGGTTTCAGCCAGTTCAATGGTTGTCTTTTCCAATTTATAGAGCAGAGCCAATGCTTTTTTCTCCGAAAAATTACTGTGCAATTCCTTTACAACTTGGTTGTAATTCACGCCGACCGCACGGAATTGTGCATGGAAAGAAGTGAGTTTGGTAACATATTCCATAGCGGAACGGTCGATTTTTACGACTCGGAACTCGTCGCCAAAGACACGGGCAGCGATAAAACGAGCTTTCGATTGCAGTCCCGATTGCTCAAACATGGTCAGGAACCGGGCGTGTTCTACGGCGGTAAAATTTACCGAGTAACGGTAATTCGCCGGATCAGTCTTCGGGGAACGTCCCCCTTTACCCCGTTTCGGGGTGTTGCTTGCATTTTCATTCATACGCGGATTTTTTAGTGGTACAATCCGCCGAGCAGTATCTACTGCCATTCAATCATTGCCCGAAATGATTTCCAAAAACAACCGACTTCGGAGGGTGTTTCCCCCCTTGTGGGGCAAGCATTTTTTGCAGCAGAAACTGAAAGTTGCAGCAAAAAATACAGCTTGCTATTTGCTATGTCGCAAATAAATTCTGTCCTGAACAGGGACAGAAATAATGCGGGGTACGAGCCTTGAAAAAACGGCTTAGATATAACACGACGTTTCATGCTGCAAAGTTACAGGCTAAAGTATCAGCCTGTA
>DAIPZX010000369.1:0-2440 GCA_036781995.1 Massilibacteroides sp.
AGGAAATGCAGATATGCACCTGAAAAACTTCTCTCTTTACAAAGGAACAGGTGAACATACACTTGCTCCTGCTTGTGACCTGTTGTCTACCAAATTGGTTATCCCCGAAGATAATGATGAATTGGCTTTAACCTTGAACGGCAAGAAGTGAAGATACTTCTTTTTTGCCTGAACAGATGAAAGAAGAATATAAACAGCTTATTCAGAATAGGTCTGCAATATTGAACACATAAAAAGAATCTCATAAATTTTCAAATTATGACGATTCCTGGTGACATTATACTAAAGGGCAAGCGTACTACACCGAATGGTTACGAATTACTCCTAATAAAGAATGTTTTCGCTTGCTTTCTTTTGTTTCTACTATATTTTGTATAACTTGCTACTGTTTATCGGTTAGTTGGTTGGATAGCTGCTCATAACTTGTTGTCCCGACAAACATAAAATTACGAAAATATTCAATTAACAAATTGATATACACTATGTTATTTTTTTATAATTCAAAGTAACTTCTAAGATTCAACTTTAAATCTAAATAAACATGAACATGAACATGAAGAAAAAGTATTTACCCTTTTTAGCAGTCCTTCCGCTGTTTTTTCTGGCAGGTTGTGACGATGGAGACAATGACAATGACGATGGAAGAGCCGGTAAGCTCGAAATCACGATCGAAGACGTCCAAAAACACAGATTGACCTCTATTATCGAATTTATGTTTTCAGGAGAAGGGATCGGTCGTCAGATCAATCCCGCCAGCGAAGCGGGGTCGGGAAAGACATGGGATTTCTCCGGAATGGATCTGGAGAAGGATATCATGGTCAAAATAAAAACCTCTTCAGAAATCGAGAAAACGGATTACGCGAAGTCGAAGTATGTTGAGCATTTTCCCGATGCGAAGGAGTGCTATATACTGACCCACAAGGCTTATACCTGGGAGGATGTACTGAGCAGTGAAGCTATCCATTATGACTATTACGATGGTGCGAAAGAGTTCGGAGGGGCACAGGAATATCTCGGGGAATATGCCAGTGCCAATGGGATCGGAAAATACACACCCGCATTAGAAGAACCCTATCCGCAGTATCTGGGATTGAAGTTCACCAATAAATTTACTGTGGTCAGGACGACTGCCTACGAAGGAGTTTCCATTTTTAAGGAGCATTTGGACACCGAAATCGACGGGGAAGGCACAGTGATACTCCCCAACGGAGACGTGTATAACGATGTGCTGCGTTCTAAAGTGACTATATATCTTCAGGAAGGCGGAACGAGCGTGACTTATATGTTCAATTCGAAGAAGTTCGGAAATATACTCAATCTGAGTGAGGCTCAAGGCTTAAGTACCGCTTCGATCCAGTATGTCAACGAGTTCAAATAATAGCGAGGGTATAGTTTTTTTCAAAAAGAGTACAGTTTTTTCGCCGAAAAGACTGTACTCTTTTTGGCGAAAAGACTGTAGGTGACAAAATTTTTTATTTTATGATGTCTTTTTTACGTATATAAATTACCTCTCCTAATTTAGCCAGTTCGTTCATATCAATCTTTCTTGAATTACCTACCACCATGTAGATAACCGGACGATTTGCGACATTTTCATTATAGAAGCGTATTATATCATCCATATCCAATTCTTTCAGGTTACGGATAAATAAATGATTCGGATCTTCTTCATATCCATCCATCCGATATGCGGCTATTTTTTCTGAGATTTCACGGAAGGAGGGGTAGTTATTATTGGCGTGATTCAAAACTGTCTGACGAATAGACTCTACCTTTTCCGGCTTTACAGGCATTTTTCGTATTAGCGAATCCAATACAGCCATGGCATCTGTTGTCTTGTCAGATTGTGTGGTTATACTGGCCGTTAGCTCTCCCGGTTTGTCCTTATGAACCAAAGAAGGTATTGAATAGCGGGCAAAAGCACGATAAGCAAACGAACGGAATTCCCGAATTTCCTGAAACATCAAAGAGGACATGTCGCCTCCAAAGTAACCGCCAAAAAGCTTTCCGGAATGTCTTTTATGAAATTCATCCTGAGCTTCTCCCGGAACATAAGCATAAACTATGCTTTGAGCGGCGTCCGACATATTGTAAAAATAGACACGAGACTCTTCATATGTTGTCAACGGACGATAATAAGGAGAAGTCGATTCTTTCGTTATGCTATCCAAAGCTATGTGCCTATGCAAAAAGTCGGCAACTTGCTTGATGGGTATTGTTCCGCAATAATGTATGTCGCAAGCTATTTTTTGCGTTTTTTTAAACGAATTGACTAATTCATCTCCGGTCATTTTCTTTAATTCGAAAAGAGATACTTTCTTCAGGTACCTGGATTCATTCCCGTATTTTATCATTTCAAGTAAGGCATTAGATATGTCTTCACCGGATTTGACAAATGCTTTTAGGGTTACTTTTTCCGCATCTCTCAGTTGGCTTATTT
>DAIPZX010000370.1:0-2436 GCA_036781995.1 Massilibacteroides sp.
AAACATCAATAATAAAAAAAATTCTCAAAAAAAGACAAATAACAAACTTTCAGACCAAAATAAGAACAACGAGCATCATCATAAGACGGAAATAGACATAGTAGAATTAAAACGAGAGTTTATTTTTGTACAGTTAATTAAACCTATAAAAATCATGAACAAAGCAGAATTAATTGACGCATTAGCAAATAAAACCGGATTACACAAACATGATGCAAAAAAAGCATTAGATGCGTATATCGAAATCGTCACAGAACAAATGTCAAAGAGAGAAGAGATTACTCTAATCGGATTTGGAAGTTTAGTGCCCAGAGCACAGTCTGAACGTTTAGCAAGAAATCCGAAAACAGGTTCGCCTGTAATGATAAAACCAAGAACTACGGTAAGGTTCAAACCGGGTAAATTCTTACTTGAAGCAATAAACAAATAAATAAGCCAAGACTATATCTTGTTTTGAACCCAAATTCAGTTCTCTAATTAAAGAATGTGTTTTTCTTCATTTTTTTTTTTTGCCTGTTCGCTTGTTAGATAGCGACATAATTTATATTTTCGATGCAAAAAAAATTAAACATTAAGACCAAGGCTGTAATCAATCTGATTAACAGCCTTGGTTTTTATCTAAAAAACGTTCAAAATAAATGGAAATCATTAATCTGGGCAATTCAAATTCAATTTTAAACCAGTTTGTTGCAGAACTTAGAGATGTAAATATTCAAAAAGACAGTTTGCGTTTTCGTAGAAATGTAGAAAGAATTGGTGAGATCATGGCTTATGAAATAAGTAAACGTTTTACTTATACGACTAAGGATATTCCTTCTCCTTTAGGAATCGCCCCGATGAATGTTCCGGAAGATCAAATAGTGATCAGCACTATTCTTCGCGCGGGATTGCCCTATCACCAAGGTTTTTTAAGCTACCTGGATAATGCGGAAAACGCTTTTGTTTCGGCATACCGAAAATACAAAGACCGCCTGAACTTTGACATACACATTGAGTATATAGCTTCCCCTCGCATCACAGGCAAAACATTGATTATTACCGATCCCATGTTAGCCACCGGCGGTTCTATGGAATTAGCCTATGAAGCTCTTTTAACCAAAGGGCAGCCTGCTCATATACATGTAGCCTCGATTATAGCCAGCCAGCAAGCGGTCGATTTGTTAGAAAAAAGAATGCCTGAAAACACAACAATCTGGCTTGCAGCCGTTGATCCGGAACTGGACGACCATTCTTATATCGTTCCCGGTCTTGGTGATGCAGGAGACCTTGCATTCGGAGAGAAAGAATAAAAACATCAATATAGCCACAAGTCTCATCCGGAAAATCCGGATCAAAAACAGGCATTCTACTTCCTCTTTTTTGTTTATTTCAATCTCGCCTACAACTTCATTCAGTGGTCGCTGGAACTTTTCGTTATATACTTCTAATTGGGCGTCATTCTTCCCGTTCAGATGTGTTGATTGTTTGTAGAAGTCGTTATGTTCGGCAATCTCTACACCCTTTTCGCGGAGCAATTCCTGAAATTCGTTCACCGCAAGGAATCTATCCTCCCACGCCTCACGAATTTTGAACGCCTTGCTTTTTAGCCGTTTATCGAGTTCATTGCGTGTTTCTTCGGCCATGGATGAACCTGCGGCATTTGCCGCGTCCGCAACGGATTGAAAGCGGATATCCCCTGTGTTGTCAGACATATATTCCACGCTGTGTGGGAATGTGTCAATAAAATAAAGATTCCCGTCTTTTCCCTTTAGTACATTGGCTGGGCGCGCATCAAACAACTCATAAGCCCCATCACTCCAAACCTCATGACCATTACTCCAATCTCTTGGTTTGCTAAGCGAAAAGCCTCTGTCGATAAGATATTGGTTAATCTCCTCCATTGTCGCATTGCGCTCAGCGTCAACATATGGCTGCCTCATAGCCAAAGATATAGTGCCGTTTTTGCTTTCGACAAACCCGTCTATTGTGTAAGATATTTCGGGGAATAGCGTGTTATGAGCTATAAGCCTATCGAAAAGAGCCATTAAACTATGATGCCGATCCAGTCCTTTGACGTAGGCGAGATTGTTTATTTTGGTTATTGTTTTGTTATCAGAATTTAGGTATACATCGTTTTCAGAAGTACCTGCTTTTTTGTGTTCGTGGATTAACGTCTTGTCGTTAAAATACGATTCGTCAAGCAGTACATTATTCCGCGCTGCCTGCGATTTTAGTTCTCTGCGAAATATGGACTTATCCCAATAGGGGTCTATTCCCCTTGATTCCAATTCTTCGAGTTCCTCAGCCTCGTAAACTGTGCTGACGCTTCCTCCGGAGTTACTGGCTTGGATCGTGCGATATATTCCGCTCCCGATTTCCGGTCTTTCCACCATTCGATTGATGGCACTGCCGCCCACTGTTTGTCTGTTACCCAGTCGGGTTTCTGTTCTTTCTTTT
>DAIPZX010000371.1:0-2405 GCA_036781995.1 Massilibacteroides sp.
GCGAGCGCAGCGAAGCAATGAGACGGTGCGGTGTTTGTAAATGTCCGGCAGATGCAGTGTTCTTATTCGACCTACATCCCATAGAATGCCAGACTTGTTTTTATACTATCAGAAATTATATCCGATACGAATTCCCGCTATTGCCTGATCAAAGTCTGAAACAATGTTGTACTTCATTTCCAACCCGACAGTGATTTCTTTTGTTGCATAGAGTTCGCCGCCAAGACCCACATTCAGTCCGAAACGATTTTCTCCGTGTCCCCAAAAATCCCAAAAAGAAAGACCTACTCCTCCTAAAGGATAGAATGCAAACATGTCATTCAAGTCAAATACATAATGCGCATTCACATCTATCGCCCACGCACTCACATGATTTTTCTTTATAAAATGAGATAAACTTGGAGCCAAACGCACCTCGTCAGTCAGATTATACCTGAAATCAAGCCCGGCCATCACATTTTCAGAATCAAACGCATGACCCAGCGCAAACCCGGCAGAAGTTTTTCCTTTCTGCGCGTAACCCGCGGTTGTTATTACCGCAAGCATAAATAAAACAATCACTCTTCTCATAACTTTTACTTTCTAAACTATTAAATAATACTCTTATTCTGTCACACGCAGACGATCACCCGCACTCTTTACAATGCTACGATAATATGTTTCATCATATCCGGGGAAATCAGGATAAGCGGATAATCCGTATCCGTTTTGTTGGAAACGTCCGTTTTCTTCTTTTTTTACATTTCCATCGATATATTTAACGAGCAGATACTCGCCTAATTTTTTCCAGCGTGCTGTAGCTTCGTCTGAATTGGTAGAACTAAACCAAGTCAGGAACTTCGCTGCTTCTGCCGGATCTTTTGCATAAAGTTCGGTAGCCGCTTTATCGATTGCCGGCAAAACAGCCTGATAACCATTTTCCAACTCCTGTTGTACTTTGCGGATATCTTCAATCATAAAGCTATACTTATGGTATGCCATATTAGCCACCCAGTTATGCATCCAGAAAGCGGAAGTCCAGGAAAAATTCATCATATCTCCATTTCCCACGCGATAGCATTCAGGAGCAGTTAATACAGAACAATACACGGGCGTAAAAACGGCCATATCCGCATCGTCAACGCCAAACCAGAGTATGCCTCCAACAGCATCGGGCAGCCAGTTACGCATTTGCGGAACAATCACAAAACCTGTTTGTTGCGTAGCGATAGCCCGTTCATTCACATAGGTTTTCCCATCTACCGTAAAGTTCATCGGTCTCCAGCGATAAGGCACTTTGAAAGGACCTGCGCCATCGTCTTTGGTCATATCCAAGTCTGTGTTTTCATAATGATCGCGCATTCCGTTCTGAACATCCTGTACAGATAGTTTTCTATCCGGTTTGATATAAAGAGGCATCGGTTCTTTGCTCGCGTCTCCTTTGATAAAATCGGTATATCGATCCATTGTCTTATCGTATTTGCGGAAGAAAGCCCATACACGCGCTTCACAACCACGCAAACCACTGAAATCGTATGGACAATAGGCTTTCGCAAAACTGAAATCCTTGTCTTTTCCTGTAAAATAGCCTTTTTCACGGGCAAAAGAAACTACGTCTGGTGAATACAGACAGTTTTCTTTATCGTCAAATGGTATTTGCTGGATGCGTGATTGATTGGCATGCGCCGCGATACAATCATCCGGTATACGGATCGCTACCCAAACAGCGCCTTTATTGCCCACACCTTTACCGATTAATTCCATCATCCACACCTCGTTCTTATCCGCGATAGAAAACGATTCGCCACTACTGTAATAACCGTGTTCAGCCACCAATCCGGTGATGACATCTATTGCTTCGCGAGCTGTTTTGGAGCGTTGCAGCGCGATGTAGATCAGGCTTCCGTAATCCATGATACCGGTGGTATCCACTAACTCCGGACGACCGCCGAATGTACTTTCCGTAATGGCTACCTGATGTTCGTTCATATTTCCTACAAC
Source organism: Massilibacteroides sp. (assembly GCA_036781995.1). Lineage (GTDB taxonomy): Bacteria > Bacteroidota > Bacteroidia > Bacteroidales > Tannerellaceae > Massilibacteroides. The sequence goes on from DAIPZX010000371.1 coordinate 1,981, forward strand.
AGAATAGGTACGCTCTACCTGAGGAATCTGTCCCAATGGTTTATTGGTATCCCACTCACGCACGTCGAGCATACTACCCTTTGGCCATACGGCTGCCGGCCAACGGTATAATTCGCCATATAAACCATGCGAATCCGCCGCGTAACTAATCATAACCGATCCATCAACTGATGCTTTCCTACCAATCAGAAAACTGGTACACGCCATTGCCTCTATCGCGGAAAACATAGCTAAAGCCGCCGCGACTATAAAATGTTTTTTCTTCATTATAATGTATTTAGTTTGGTAGTTGAAGTTATTTAAAATTCTTACGGATCAAAAACAAAGTGACAGAGAAGTTAACCACGAGTATCCCCCCGCAACAAGCTAAATAAAAAGCCATCATCGGTTTGTCATGCTGATAGACAAAATAAAGTATTACCGTT
>DAIPZX010000372.1:0-2394 GCA_036781995.1 Massilibacteroides sp.
TATTTTGCGATCATATCGCTTGTTAGTCCGAAAAAAACTATTACCTTGCCGTTCAAACAGGGTTGATCATGAAGAGAATATGGGTGTTTTTACTATTCTTATCGTCAGGGATGCCATTCTTGTATGCGCAGTCTGATTTTACGTTTATGCTCAACAAGGAGGGCAAACTGATTGCCTTGCCTAAACGTGTTCACTTTGATTTTAATATTCCGCAAGCTGCTTATAAATCGTATACGCCTGCGACAACTCGTATGATTGATGAGGTGTTGAAGAATTATGCACCGGTTACCAATCCTAAGTTGGATGAGCGCCCAATAGATATGCAGACTTCATCGCAGGCTTATGAACCACTCTATCATCCTCATGCGCACATGCTAAGGAGAGTCTCGCCTACTGCATTCGATTTTCATGAAGTAGAATATTTTCCTTTAAATGAGAATTTCACATTCGTAGTCTCCGGACGGCAACAAACCTGGCCGGGACTGGGAGGGCAAACGACCGTTAATACCGCCTTAAACTGGCAAAGTGGTTCCTGGCAGATCGATGGAAGTGGATTTGCCGGACGTTATTTTACACCGTTTAATCCAAGTCCGGAGTTTGTTTCGGGGGCAAATATACACACCAGCTTTCAGGCAACGGATTGGCTTAAGCTTAATGCCTGGGGGCAATACGCGGGTTACAACAGTACGGAGAGAAGAAATCCGCACATGCTGATGAGTCCGTTTTTTTATCATAATAGTTTTGGAACGGCAGTGGAGTTTAAGCTAAACGAAAATTTTGGCATGGGCGCCGGTGTGCAGTATGATTTTAATCCGATGAACCGGAAGTGGGAACGGCAGGTTCTGCTATTCCCCGTTTTTTATTAAATACTCAATCATTAACGTACGGCATGTCTATGGCATATTTTGTTTCATTGTAAGAGGCAACTAAACCAAAACCATTCTCTACATTAGAATAAGTCATATAATCAGCTCTTGCCGGGGCTAACTGAATATGACCAATGCTTAAATACAAACCACTACTTCGCTTGTAATAAAGGTAATAACTTTCCGAAATAGCTAATAGTTTGGTATAATAAGTTATCTGCATATCTATCGTATCCGATTTAAAGGAGTCTGTTATATTTGAAAAAGACAATTTCAAGACATAACCGCTTCCATTGAACAAATTGTCTGTAAAAATACCCTGTTCATTTCTTTCGGCAGAGCCTATTGACTCTGTAGGTAAATCAGCAGTAAAAACAGGATCTTCATAGTCTACCTCCCAAAAAGGTTTATACATAGAAGGGTCTTCATAGTATCCATCAGTATAATATCCATATATGGAGGGAAACAACTCCTCTTTCTCCACACCGTTCTCGCATTTTTTTTTGCTTAACAACATACGGTAATAATTCCGCTGTTCTTTCCGGTCTTCCATTTTCACATACAGGCGCATCATCTCTCTATTCTTCGCATTCGTATAACGGATCGTATCAACAGATAATAACACGGGCGTATCCGGAATCCGGATAGTAGCAGTCGCCGTTGGAAGTCCTTCCGCTTCTGCTTCAAGCCGGATTTCATCGCCTGAAAGAGGCTTGACCCCGGCAAGGCAATACCGGCCTTTCAGCCTTTCCCTCGCGTATTCCTCTTCAACAGGTTCGGGATCATCAGGAATCATATTCCCTCTGAACTGATTATTGATATATACGCGAACGATAGCCGGTTCTTTTAATATCGCTTCAGACAGTTTACTCCCATTTTCAAAAGACTTGCTTAAATGCAGCGCTATATCTTGTTCAGGCGAAAGTACAGCATTCAACACTAATCTGGGCTCTCCCTTCTTAAACGGTATTAGTTCATCATCCACACAAGAAAAATGAACAAAAAACAGGACTAAAAACAAACATATATTTCTTTTTTTCATGATTCAGAATTTATAGGTGTATGACAAAGAAGGAAGGATAGGAAATAGCGTATGCTTTTCTAATAACATGCGAAAAGCCGGATCGTCCATAATATAACCCTGTCCAATATAAGTCGTTGCATTAAATATATTTTTCCGGCTATAGAGATTATAGATGCTAACATTCCAGATTCCCATCCGTCCGTTTTTCTTATGCCGGTAGAAATTAACCCCGACATCTAATTTATGAAACGCGGGTAAACGATAGTTGTTTTTTTCATCTGCTACACCCACTACAAGATAGTAATAATAAGGCACTGTATTGAGTAATAATCCGCCCGGATCAACCAGATGAAATTGTTCGGGAAGCGTAATTCTGTTTCCACCGGCGTAGGTCCAGTGTGCCGTAAATTCTATATTATGGGAAAATTTATGGTTAACTAACAGATTTATCTTATGACGGTTATCGAATTGTGACGGATAGCGCTTACCTCTATTCACAGAACC
>DAIPZX010000373.1:0-2380 GCA_036781995.1 Massilibacteroides sp.
ACTATCATATTATATCCGAAATGCGTATATTTGTGTCAAATTAAAAAACTTCATGAATAGAATAGTTGGCAAGACGTATTTTTCCCCGAAAGTTATAGAACTGGTGGTGGAAGCACCTTTGATTGCCCGTAGCAGACGTGCGGGGCATTTCGTAATAGTTAAGGTAGGAGAGAAAGGAGAGCGCATACCTCTTACAATAGCATCTTCGGATACCGATAAAGGAACTATTACACTGGTTATTCAAAGTGTCGGAAAATCAAGTGAGAAAATTTGTAATCTGGAGATTGGCGATTATATAACAGACCTTGTAGGTCCATTGGGCAGAGCAACTCATATCGAAAATTACGGTACAGTGATTTGTGCCGGAGGTGGGGTCGGAATTGCGCCGATGCTGCCTATTATTGAAGCCATGAAAAAAGCCGGAAACAAGGTTGTTTCGGTATTAGCTGCGCGGACAAAGGATTTGGTAATACTGGAAGATCAGGTTGCGAAATATTCGGACGAAGTTATAGTTATGACGGATGATGGTTCTTACGGGCAAAAAGGTTTAATAACAAATGGTGTAGAATCTGTACTACAAAGAGAGAACGTCGATTTGTGTGTAACTATCGGACCGGCAATCATGATGAAATTTGTGTCGTTACTTACCGAGAAGTACAATATCCCTACAATGGCTTCTTTAAATACAATCATGGTAGATGGTACAGGTATGTGTGGCGCTTGCCGTGTGACAGTAGACGGAAAAACCAAGTTCGTGTGTGTCGATGGACCTGAATTTGACGCTCACAAAGTCGATTTTGATGAAATGCTGATGAGACTGAAAGCATATAACTAACAACTGCATCAGAAAAAAAGAAGTTATGACAAGACAAGAATATATGAAAGAAAAACGCAGCGAACCATGGAGAGATGAGCTGCGTAAAAGTATAAAAGCAAAAGAGAGGGGTGAACGTCCTCGTGTGCATATGCCCGAACTTGATCCTACGTACAGGAGTACGAAGCTGAAAGAAGAGGTAAATCAGGGGCTCAATGAAGAACAAGCTGTTTTCGAGGCTGGACGTTGCCTTGACTGTGCTAATCCTACTTGTGTAACAGGTTGCCCTGTGGAGATAAATATTCCGACATTTATTAAAAATATAGAGCGTGGAGACTTCTTGGAGGCTGCTCGTACGCTGAAAGAAACAAGTGCATTGCCGGCTGTTTGTGGTCGTGTTTGTCCTCAGGAGAAACAGTGTGAGGCGCAATGTATTTATATCCAGAAGATGGGCAAAGAGCCGGTTGCAATTGGTTATCTGGAGCGTTTTGCCGCAGATTATGAGCGATTGAGCGGACAGGTATCTATCCCTGAAATTCCTGAACATAATGGAATAAAGATTGCTGTGGTAGGTTCAGGTCCTGCAGGTTTATCTTTTGCCGGAGATATGGCGAAACGTGGATATGATGTGACTGTTTTCGAAGCATTGCATGAAATTGGTGGTGTATTGAAATATGGTATCCCTGAATTCCGTTTGCCGAATGAAATTGTAGATGTCGAGATAGATGTTTTACGAAAAATAGGTGTCAAATTCATTAAAAATTGTATCGTTGGAAAGACGATAAGTCATGCTGATCTTACAAAAGAAGGTTTCAAAGGTATATTCGCCGCGAGTGGGGCGGGATTGCCCAACTTCATGAATATCCCCGGAGAGAATCTGATCGGGATAATGTCAGCTAATGAATTTCTTACCCGTGTAAATCTGATGGATGCATCGAGTGAAGATAGTGATACTCCAGTGCAAATGGGTAAGAAAGTAGCTATTATCGGCGCGGGTAATACGGCAATGGATGCTGTGCGTACGGCTCGCCGTTTAGGTGCGGAGAGAGCTATAGTCGTGTATCGCCGTTCGGAAGCAGAAATGCCTGCACGATTGGAGGAAGTGAAACATGCTAAGGAGGAAGGAGTAGAATTTTTTACTCTGCATAATCCTGTTAAATATGAAGGTGACGAAAACGGACATGTACAAAGAATGCTTGTTCAGAAGATGGAATTAGGCGAACCAGATGCATCAGGGCGTCGCAAACCGGTACCCATCGAAGGTGCGACAGAGTGGTTCGATGTCGATGAGGTAATTGTCAGTGTCGGAGTATCTCCGAACCCACTGATTCCTTCTTCATTCTCGGGCTTGGAAGTTACGAAATGGGGAACTATCGTTATCAATCAGGATACGATGCAAACCGGATTGTCCGATGTGTATGCGGGAGGTGATATTGTGCGGGGTGGAGCAACTGTTATCCTGGCTATGGGTGACGGACGACGAGCTGCGGCAGCGATGGATCAGGCACTAAAAGGAATGTAGCTACATATATAAACTAAGAAAAGCCTGAGTGATTTGCTCAGGCT
>DAIPZX010000374.1:0-2376 GCA_036781995.1 Massilibacteroides sp.
TTAATTAATAAACAGGCAGAACTGAAAGATCGGTTTAGATATGATGAAACTGAAGATGGAAAAATCCTTTTATACAATGCTTTTACAACATTCCGTTACCGACCACCTGTTTTTATTAATGAAAAAATGTACATAATAACGACCTGTGACAGATGGGCTGAAAAGAATCCGGTTAGCGCCACTATAGATTTAGAAAATAAGCATGTTCAGGCTTTATATGGATTTGAATACCCTTCTTTTCCCAAGACAGAAAATAAAGCAAAAAAATCAGGAAAAGAGAGTGACTTTAGCCGGTGTTTTGATGGAACGCATTTTATTTATTCGTTTTATTTTGATGAGGATATTTATATCTGCAATATAGATCACACAGAAATTACGAAGGTGAATGCCAAGAGCCGGTTTATTAACCAAATAGGATATACGGATGATTTTGGGAACTTAACATTTAAGCAAATAGCAGAAAATCCCAATTATGGAAATTTGATATATGACCCTTATCGTAAACTTTATTACCGTGTTGCCTATCCAAAAGTGGAAATAGAGAATGATGTGAATATGCTTGATGTTATAGAATACGGGAGAAAAAGATTTTCGATAATTATATTAGATGAAAATTTTAACCTAATCGGAGAAACGCTTTTTCCTGATTATACATACAACTCCTGGCTTATGTTTGTCAGAGAAGATGGTTTATATATATCATCCAGTCACTGTATGAACCCGGAGTTTTCTGATGACACTCTTGTTTTTCAAAAATTTGAAGTTTAATATTTCATCCTGATATATTCAACAACCGTATGCGGCAATGCAAACTTGATCTGCAATCCGGTGTGGCGTATACTGGATTGCTTCGCTGCGCTCGTAATGGCGATACTCGTTCAAATTCGTTTGCCCTGATGTCGTAATGTGGAGCGGAAATGTGTTATTCTCCCATACGGCTTTCATCCGCATAACTATAATAACCGCTATCTGTGATGATGATATGATCAAGCAGTTGTATGTCAAGCAGTTTTGCGGAAGACGCAAGCCTGCGGGTCAACGCGTCATCCTGCGTGCTTGGCTGTAATGTGCCCGAAGGGTGATTGTGACAAAGAACTATTCCTGCTGCGAGATTGGTAATGGCTGCTTTGAGGATAATCCGCAAGTCTGCTGTGGTTTCTGTTGTGCCTCCCTGGCTGACTCGGCTTTTTTCTACAACTTTGTTTTTTCGGTTGAGTAGAGCGATCCAGAGTTCTTCATGCGGGAGATCGCAAAGTAGTGGGTAGAACAAATGATAAACATCCTGACTGCTTTGGATCGTGTTTCTTACTTCGGGTTCGCTTTGCGCTCTTCTTCGTCCTAACTCCAATGCCGCGCAGATTGTGATAGCTTTGGCTTCTCCTATTCCTTTAAAGCCGGCAATCAGCTCCTTTATGGATCGTTTTCCTAAAGTGTTCAGATTGTTGTTGACTGAAAACAATATACGTTGAGCGAGCTGAACGGCTGTTTCGTTTTTATTCCCGGATCCAATCAGAATAGCAATTAGTTCGGCATTGCTGAGAGAGGAAATTCCCTTGATCAACATTTTCTCTCTGGGGCGATCTTCCTCTGCCCATTCCTTGATGGAAAGTATTTCTTTGCGCATAGATGGTTTGGTTATAAAAAACTCCTGTCCGGGTCATCGGACAGGAGCTGGTTTATTTTGTTTACAGGCGTATTTTATTCGCGAACGCGTCCGATATAAGAACCATCGCGTGTGTCGATTTCAATTTTTTCACCTTCGTTGATGAACAACGGAACGCGTACTTCGGCTCCTGTTTCAACTGTTGCCGGTTTTGTCGCATTGGTAGCTGTGTCTCCTTTAACCCCGGGTTCTGTGTAGGTTACTTCCAGCGTTACGTGAGCCGGTAATTCGCAGGTAAGAACTGTTTCTGTCGCTGCGTGAACCATCGCTTCAACTGCATCTCCTTCTTTCAGGAACTGAACGCCTTCGATTGTTTCTCCGGGGATAGATATCTGTTCAAATGTTTCCGGGTGCATGAAGTTATACCCCATATCGTCTTTGTAAAGAAACTGATAAGGACGTCTTTCAATACGGACTTCTTCTACCTTAACACCGGAGTTCCATGTTTTATCCAGAATACGACCAGTCGTTACGTTTCTTAGTTTTGTACGTACAAAAGCAGGACCTTTACCGGGTTTGACATGTAAAAATTCAACAATGAAGAAGTAAGTGCCGTCGATGTCAAGACACATCCCATTTCTAAAATCAGCAGTTGTTGCCATAACTATTTTTAGTTGTGATTTGTATTTTATTTTTTTCTATTAGGTGGCAAAAGTAAGACATTCTCCTCAAAGTTACAACACGTTACCTGTTTTAGTAAATCATTTTATATA
>DAIPZX010000375.1:0-2341 GCA_036781995.1 Massilibacteroides sp.
AAAAAAATTCTGCTTTATATTCTTATATTTTTCAGTCGCAAAGATACTGAAATGTTGTGAGATAAGCTAATTTAGTTTTATAACGTTTTGTTATATCCAAAAGTTTGGTTTTCAATTCCTATTCGATTCAGGAATAGTTGCGTTTCATTTTCTGTTATGAAAACGTAAAGCATGTAAATCAGATTTCTTTTTTCTACGCTTCTCTTATATAATTTCTTCCTCATTTAGCTACTTATGCGAATGCGGCTCGCTGTAATCGGTTACAGTGGCGAAAGTATTTCCGTGTTCTTCACGCCGCTTGTAAGTTCAAGCCACAAGGGTTTTGTAAAAAATCTTCCTCTTTCCCTCATTCTTCGGTCGAGCGTATTTATTTTCAAAAAACTGGCAGCGGCTAAACACTACTTTCTCATTGCCCCTGAAACTCGATCACACCTCACCGGCTCCGATACGGCATAAAAAAAAAAAGTCAGAAATTATGAGAAGCATAGAAAAAAATAGGAAACAACGACCGACAGCCTACCTTCCAATTAGCATAAAATTGGTTGTTAAAATCGCGTTGGTGGCTTTGGGGTTCTCCGTGTGGGGGACAGGGTTTATTTGGGCATTAGCAGGCTTGTATTTCTTCCTTCCTGTTATTCGTGGTATCCTCTTTTTCTTCGTTGGATTGTTTGCTATAATCGCTTTCATAGTTGCAATGATGATGTTTTTATAATCCCTTAAAATTTAGAGTTATGAGCAAAGTATTTTTATTAGGTGCAAACAAAAGCATCGACAGAGCCAAACAAGTGGTAGAAGTCAATCAGATTATCCAAATGGAGGGTTATAGTTACGATAGATATGTAGTCTATGAGGTCGTTAAAAACGATTGGGGTATAACTTACAAGTTGGTAAACATTCGGACAAAAGATTTTCAAACTGCCGACATTATCCAACCATTGAAAGAAAAATTCGGTATCGGTTATTACTACGACAGCGAAAACCCTCAATCTATGGACGCTTTTGAAGTGGCTATGCTCCTTCAGGAAGCACAGCAGAAGAAAAAAGCCGAGCAGGACGAAGCCGAGCAGGAACGGACACGGGTTGAAGAAGTGAAGAAAGTCGGTCGGGTACGCTTTGCCGAGATATTTCCCGAAGATGCTCAGGCGGTAATCGTGGCACGTCTGAAACAAAACGACAGCGATACAATGACCGACTATCACGCTCACAGCGTACAACGCACCGTTATTTTAGGTTTTTCTAAACACAAAAGGGACTTATTTTCCGAAATGCGAAAATACGCTCCGAACTTCGAGGAAACCGCCTATTTAGCCGAGTTTAACGAGGACTACGAACACAGGGAAAAATGGAGCATGGGCGACGGCTATTATTTGGGCGAAAGCAAGTACAGCGGTTGGATAATCGAAAAAGAGCCTGTATATGAGCGCAAACGCACGATAGAAGAATTTGCCTATATCGCAGGAAACGAGGATAATATACATATCAACGGACAGGATAAACTAAACAACCCGACTACTCCGAGCGACAGCACAGGAACAGGCAAAGACGGTTGCACACTGGTTGAATACTCCGCAAAAGCGGTTGCAGTTTTCGGAGATACCAAGTCAATCAAGGACGAACTCAAAGCAATGGGCGGACGTTTCAACAGCCGTTTGACATTCAACGGTAAGAAGTTGGCAGGGTGGATATTTTCAAAATCACAGGAACAGCGTTTAGCCATTTATTTCGGATTGGATTAAATCAATTTATTATCAACAAGGGGCAGTAACCCTGCCCCACAATATTACAATCATGGAATACAAAGAATTATCAGCATACGAGAAACTGAAAGAGATACAGGAAGTCAATTTCTGCCGATCAGAACGCCACCATGCAGCCGTTTACCTGAACGCGATCCGCAAGAATGACAGAGCCATAATTGAGGAATACGAAAGTTTTGGCGACACTCCCCGACAAATCATAATGAATAAACGTGATTATGACCGCCATTTGCAATTCGGTTTTACAAAGAAAGAATTTAACGAATACGGTTGGTTGGAAAATCCCGATTTTCAAGAATGTGAACATTTCGAATTTCCCCACAAAGACGGTTGGGCGGTAAGCAATTACATTACAATCGGCAAAGGCGAGAACGGTAAATGGAGTTACGGCATGAGTTATTCATACTCGACAGGCGGAGCAGGTTACGGACTGGGCGTATGGGGAAGCATATTTGAGAGCCGAAAAGACAGCCTTAAAGCCGCCTTAAACGAAATGATGACAGGACTTGCCAAGAGTAGCGGAGAGAACGACAAATACGCCAAAATCGTATTGAAACAGGCAAAGAGCCTCTTTGATGAACTCA
>DAIPZX010000376.1:0-2340 GCA_036781995.1 Massilibacteroides sp.
TCCGGATAGTAGGACGGAGGATAATCTCTGATTTTGTTTTTCCTCTTCGTATATTAAATGTGCAGGCATTTGTTCCTGTACTGTTAATATAAGGTGCGTAGTAAAACAAATAAGAGAATGCTGCTATATCTTTCGCTTTTTTTACTGCATCTGCTACCTTGGGATATTTGAATCTATCCCAGAACATACAGCGAGTGAAGCCGTTGGCGTCTGTAAAACGGGTGCCGGGGTCACGAAACTTCATGGTTGTCGTAATAAAATCCTTATAAGCTGAAGTTGCTTCTTCAGCCGTAACATTTACCGGATTGCCTTCGATTTTTTCAATAATATCATTTGCCCGGATTCCGGCTGCGGCAGCAGGCGAGTTGGGGTCTACCTTCGCAACTAATTCCAACCGGTTGATATCATAGCTCAACCCGGTATAGTTATACGTTCGCTGGCTCACCTTGTATTGAACATTGCGGGTGTATTTTACAAAAGGATATTGCATACACATCAAAGGAATGTGAATACGGGCATAATCCTCTATCTTGTAATTGCTTTCTAATAGTTCATTCGCTTCGCACTCCCATAATACACGCCCGGGAAGATAGATGTTGTCAACCAGCTTAAACCCGAACTGAAGTAAAAATTCCGATTCTGATTCGGCTGATGAACCGGTAAGAAAAGGCACTTTAACCATTTCGTTTCTACTGAAATCGTAACGATAGTTTTGTTCCTTGTCGATGACGATCTTGTTTACACCACGGAAATTCGGGTTTTTATCAAAAAAATAATAAGTGCTGATTAGTATATCAGGACCGTAGCTGTCATAAGCAAGCCCTTTTTCAGTAAGTTCTTTTTTGATTGCGTCATTGATCTGGTTTTCCAAAGCTTTGTTGTTTTCATCAATTTCTGCAAAACCAAATGTGCGGAATTGCTGAAAGCCTACGGCATTGGGAGTGACCGTTGTTTTGAACGGACATATAAACTTACGCTCCGAAGTGTTTTCAAGACTAAGCATTGAAAAAGCCGTTGCCAGCTGATCTTCAGTAATTGCATTTCTCTTTTTACATTCTTTGCTAACGAGAATATTATGGTCTGTTTTGGCAAGATTTGATATGCTTAAAACAACTTCTTGCTTATCTGCCGGATTTAATAATTGTTGAATCTCTTCTAACGAAAGGCCAAGAAGATTGACTCCGTCTATTTCCTGAATTATATCGTATTGTTTTAAACCGGCTAATTCTGCGGAAGAGTAGGGGGTTACTTCTGTTACAATCGGAAATCCTGTTCCCCAGTTTGTATTTTTACTAACTTCAAACGTAAATCCTGAACGGCAAATGATATTTCCCCCGTTTTGGGCAAAAACAACTAAACAAATAAAAGATAATACTGTTGCAGTTAAACACTTTTTCATACCTATTATATCTTAACTCACATGATTTATTTCTATAGACAAAGGTAAAGATTATTTTTAATCCCTATAGAAGACTTGGCAGCATATTTGCGATACATCTGACGGATACCGTACTCTATAGTCTTTGGATTATCAGTCGATTAGATTGGATAGCCAGGTACAAGGGGCGTTAATCTTATGATAATTAATGAACAAGATATATATTAATGATGGATATGGAGCAAAATGAAACAAACAAATCCTGGGAATCAAGAACTCCCGAGGGGATTGATGACGTGACAAATTTACAGGACGAACAGACAGAACAGACAGAAGAAACCGTCTTGTCTGACAATATGGCTGATGATATAGACGCTCTGAAAACAAAATATGATGAACTGAATAACTCGCATCTAAGATTGATGGCTGAGTTTGACAACTATCGTAAACGTACTTTGCGAGAAAAGGCAGACCTGATAAAGAATGGCGGCGAATCAGCTTTAACGGCTATCCTTCCTATAATAGATGATTTTGAAAGGGCTTTGGAAAATGTGCGTAAGGCAGAAGATATTCAAGCGGTTACTGAGGGAATTGAACTGATCTATACTAAGTTTATGGCTTATTTGTCCCAACAGGGTGTGAAGCCGATTGAAGCTACAGGCTTGCAGTTTGATACCGAGATGTTTGATGCTGTGGCTACTATTCCTGCTCCCGAAGAAGAACTGAAAGGAAAAGTAATCGATTGCGTGCAGACCGGTTATACCTTATTTGATAAAGTGATTCGTCACGCCAAAGTGGTCGTAGGAGAATAATAACAGATACGAAAGATGGCTAAAAAAGATTATTACGAAGTGCTGGGTGTTGAAAAAAATGCGTCAGCAGAAGAAATAAAAAAAGCATACAGAAAGAAAGCAATTCAATTTCACCCGGATAAGAATCCCGGGGATAAAAATGCCGAAGAG
>DAIPZX010000377.1:0-2311 GCA_036781995.1 Massilibacteroides sp.
ATGTGGCTGCTTTTTTTGTTCTAATTGAAAATTGAGCTCTTTAATTCAACCCTAATCACAATGCAAGACGGGCTTCTCTGTCCGGGTCATTTTGAACAGAGCAATCGTTATTTAGCACCATCACTTCTCCTTGCTCTGATGTATATAGCGGCCATTCGGGAAGTTCCGGAGTATTAGGATCACCTGTTTTCATGAAATTCAGCAGAGCATTCGTCATTTTCTTTGAAAGCTTACGAGGAACAGCACCACCTCCTGTATGAGTTACCATTCTATCCGTATTATAAAACCAAAAACAGATATCCAGGCAATGGAATGCCCTCATACGGTTGTTAAACAAAGGAGGCTCCCAACCAAACCAAGCCATATAAACAGGTTGATTTTGTTTCAATTTTGCATTTGCCGTATCAATGACACTTTTTCGTGAGGATAGAATGAGTGCCCATATTTCTACGGGACGTTTAGTGGGGAAAGTTGCAGTATAGGCCTCCACGATACTTTTAGACTGCTCTCCAAAACGTGGAGTTAACTTTTCGACAACATCATCAAGTGATATATTTTCGAGCGTAGCATCTCCCCGGTTAGGATTCCTTTCATGAAAAGTAGTACAAAGCAACATAGGTACCTGAGGTGATGTTTCAGCTGTTTCCGGACTATAGAAAGTTCCTTTCGGTATATGAATCCCGTCGGCTACAGGACCAAACGTACGACGTGTACCGGTATTCAGAGCATCCAGACATTTTTTTGCAGCCCGATCAGCAATATCCAAATATTCTCGCCAAGGGATATCATGCAACTTGTCTATTTCAGCAGGAGTCAGTTTTGCTTCTTTCAGTATATATTCGCCTATTTGTTTTGTTATCGTTTGATCGGAGGCTTCGATAGTAGACCCACTTAATGGTACAGCTTTATGGATTAGTTTTTTTGCAGCCGGCATAGCAGCTACAGTACAAACTTTAGATCCTCCACCCGATTGCCCCATAACTGTTACATTATCAGGATCACCACCAAACTGTTCTATATTATCCCGAACCCATTCTAAGGCAGCAATAACATCCAACATGCCCACATTTCCGGAATCTTTATATTTTTCGCCACCTACTGCAGAAAGATCTGAAAAACCGATAGGTCCTAACCGATGGTTTATAGAACAGAAAACAACATCACCATAACGACTGATATTTTCTCCATGATAGCCGTCTTGTTCAATTGCGCTCCCATTAGTAAAGCCTCCACCATGTAGCCAAACTAATACTGGTCGCTTTTTATTGTCTGCAATAGCAGGCGTCCAGACATTCAAATAAAGACAATCTTCGCTTACATCCCAATAATTCCAATGATCGGCAAAAGTCCCATAATTGTTTGGCCAACGATTTTCCATACGTTGAGGAGCCGTATTAGGATAAAAGACTGCGGGGCGGACGCCCTCCCAAGAATCCGGTTTTTGAGGAGCCATAAAACGATTTTTGCCTGAAGTATCAGCTCCATAAGGAATACCCAGAAAAGTATAGATCCCCTTCATCAGATATCCTTGCACCTTACCTGATTTTGTTTGAGCAATCGCTATATCATCACCGATAAATAAGACTTGCTCATCACTCAATTCATTTGCTTCCGAAGCATTCACCTGCGATGAACAAGAAGTCATAGCAGTCAAACTGCCCACACTAAACGTAGCAGTACCTAATCCTAAATTTCGCACAAATTGACGCCTGTTAATTTTCATAATGTAATTAGATTTCTATTATTAAAACTTCTTTAGGAGCTAATTTAAGCTCTTTTTCCAAGATAACCGCTCTTTTTGTAATAATATCTTTTCCGTTTGTTTTCCCCCGAAGGATTTCCGCATAGCGATCCAGTGGAATAGCAACTTCTGTATTTGCTCCGTTCAGCACGACTATTACGCTCTTTCCATCAAGGCTTCGTTCGTAGACATAGACCCCTTTGTTTGGCATAAAATGAATCATCTTTCCTTCAGATATTACTTTATTTCCCTGACGCCATTTTAATAGATTTTGCAGATAATCCCAGGCTTCATTCTGCAAAGCGGAACGACCTTCACGAACAAACCAGTTTTGCGTATCTCCCGGCCAGCCTCCCGGCACATCCAAACGGATATTCCCATCTCCTCCCGGACGATCTTTCGTTCCATGCATCAGTAACTCCTGACCATAGTAGAGCTGAGGTGTTCCCGGAATTGTCAATAAAAATGCAAGCCCTTGTTTATATGCATCCAGATCTGTCGGATTCTCGCGCAGGAAACGATCGGTATCGTGATTCTCCAGAAAACGTAATACATTGTTGATATCCGGAT
>DAIPZX010000378.1:0-2273 GCA_036781995.1 Massilibacteroides sp.
AAAATATTTTAAGCGAAAAAAAAACAAACCTTTCATTTTTGCCTTTATATTTGCAGGTAAATCTTTTGGTTATGCTAAAGTTCTTCTACAAAATATATACCTGGTTGATTTTTGTTCCAATCTTTCTTGTCCTTACATTACTGACTGCGCTTACGGTTATTGTTGGATGTTTGTTTGGAGGAGATAAGATGTTTTCGTATTATCCGGGTATGATTTGGTCACGTCTCACTTGTTATCTCGCCTTATGTCCTGTCAAAGTCAGAGGGCGTGAACATATTTCTAAAAATCAATCTTATGTTTTTGTATCCAATCATCAGGGAGCTTTCGATATATTTCTGATATATGGTTTCTTAGGTGTTCCAATCAAATGGGTAATGAAGGCGGGGTTAGGCAAAATTCCATTCGTTGGAGCTGCCTGTCGTGCTGCCGGTTTTATTTTTGTTGATAATTCAACACCCAAAGCTGCTGCAAAAACGATACAGAGAGCAGAACAGGCATTGCGTAACGGGGCTTCGTTAGCCATCTTCCCGGAAGGATCGCGCACGTACGATGGCAAGATGATACGTTTTAAAAAAGGAGCTTATCAGATGGCTGTAGATCAGGGTTTGTCTATCATCCCCATAACACTCAACGGCCCGTTTGATGTGCTGCCTATAGATTCGCTAAATTTGAAGAGACATTGCATGGAAATGATTATTCATTCGCCTGTCAACACAGCAGGAATTACATCTTCACAGAAGAAGGAGTTACAACAGTTGGCCGATGATACACAAACAACTATTTCATCGGCTCTTTGGGAGAAGTACAAATAAGCGGTTCACCAGTTTTTCAAAACACCACGCTTGCGGATGCTTAAACTAAAACCGGCATTCTTTTCTACCATATCACCCGTATCGAAAGCAACAGCTCCACCCAATTCCCAGCCGATCAATTGCGGATGTGTGTAGGTTACTTCTGCTAAGGTTGAGACAGATGATTTCGTATCAAGGAAAGGTTTACCGGAACGCCCCCACCCTGTCATAGAAGTAAACAGCAGGCGATAGGATAGTTGGGGTGTAATGCTACCTTCTGCGCCCAAATGCCAGCTTTCCACCCGATTGTTCTTAAATCCGATCTCGCCATTACCATTATATTCGGGAGAAATTAACAGCGGTGAGCCCAATGCTCGATTGAAGTAAGATGCTCCTGTGGCATATTCGCCATTATTATAATAATCATCATTACCTCCGCCACGACCGGAATATTTGTCTCTGTCAAAATGAATGAAGTGCATCGGACCGCTCTGGTTCTTTGTTGTCAGGAATTCCACTACGATTTTATTCAACCAGAGGAGTTGTTTCGTTTTGAGTTCTATCCCCCAAAGACCATCGATACCATTTGACATCTCCATGCCGGATTTATCCTCAAAATAATGTTGGTGATAAGCTTGCAGAACGCCAAAAGCCGGAATTTTATAGCCAAGAGCAAAATAATAACTGCCATAATGATTCCCAAGTGCATTGATCTGATCAGAAATAGTTGCTTCTTCTCCCCCTTCCTTTCCTACTACAACCCGCAGAAAGTCTTTCATAGACTGAGGCTGTTTTCCGATTTTAGGATCTGTGGAAGTTCCTCCCCACTGCACCCAATGTTCCAGTCCTAAAATCCCGAACAAAGGAAAATCACGCGCTGTATCTTCAACACGCAAAAAACCTGATTTATGATGCCATAAAATGTTATCGACATACGTTCTGGGCTTACTGGCGGCAGCAATATAATCTTCCAGATAATCTAAATCAAAAGATCGGCCAACAGCAAAATCGCCTTTTACCTGAAGCCATCCCCCTGTAAAGGGAACATGGGTATAATCCGGAATACTGAAATTGATCTCAGGCATAGGTCTAGCGTTGGGAGAAAGCACCAAGTCTCCGGAACTTAATTTCTTATTTACAAACGAGTTGTATCTCTCTTTACTGCCTACACTCAGAAGAATCGCTTTATAGCCTATTTCAGCATATAATTGCTGCAGATAAACATTCCGATAACGGGGAATTGTTCCCAACATATCAAATCCGAAAGTCCATCTAAACCCTTGTCCGAAAGTTTGATTGTGAAACACGCCGACTCTAAGAGATCCATTACCGGCGTCTAAAGGGACAACGCCATTCCGGTTGCTTACAATCCAAAAGGGCGTATTATTTCCGGTAGCAGCTGATCCCATAGCTTCCAGGCGGTATATTGTTTTCTCTGCATCATTATTTTCATCTTGGCTTACTGCATGCAAGGAAGGAAGC
>DAIPZX010000379.1:0-2270 GCA_036781995.1 Massilibacteroides sp.
CGCGCTCAGGAGCAATATGACGAAGATGAAGCTAAGCGTCTGCAAAAGAAAATTGCAAAAAACCAGTTTGACTTTAATGATTTTATCGCCCAGATCCAGCAAATCAAAAAAATGGGTAATTTGAAGGATCTCGCCGCCATGATACCGGGAGTTGGTAAAGCATTAAAAGATGTGGATATCGACGATAACGCATTCAAGAGCATTGAAGCAATCATCTACTCGATGACTCCGGCAGAAAGAACAAACCCGGCTATGCTGAATGGTTCGCGCCGTCAGCGTATAGCCAAAGGAAGCGGAACCAACGTACAGGAAGTAAACAGGCTAATCAAACAGTTTGACGAAACACGCAAGATGATGCGTATGCTTACAAACGCAAAGCCGGGGACAGGCAAAAAACTTCCTTCGTTTAGAAGATAAGACATAATTTATAATACAGAATCCGGTCATGAAAAAACAACGACAAACACAATTATTGGATGGCAAAGCCGTAGCTGCCGCCATGAAAGCTGAAATTGCAGCAGAGGTAATACAAATAAAAGCAGCAGGAGGGAAAACACCACATTTAGCCGCTATATTAGTAGGACATGACGGAGGTAGTGAAACCTATGTGGCAAGTAAAGTTAAAACCTGTGAAGAAGTCGGGTTTAAATCCAGTTTGATTCGTTATGAAAGCGATGTAACAGAAGAGGAACTGCTCCGTAAAGTAGAGGAACTGAACAAAAATGAGGATATAGATGGCTTTATCGTACAACTTCCTTTGCCTAAGCATATCTCGGAGCAAAAGATAATCGAAGCGATCGACTATCGCAAAGATGTGGACGGATTTCATCCTATCAATGTAGGACGTATGTCGATTGGTCTTCCTTGTTTTGTATCAGCTACCCCCGCCGGTATTCTGGAATTATTGAAACGATATGAAATCGAAACAAGAGGCAAGCATTGTGTGGTTTTAGGGCGTAGCAACATTGTGGGCAAACCCATGGCGAGCCTGATGATGCAGAAAGCTTATCCGGGAGATTGTACGGTTACGGTATGCCATAGCCGCTCCGAAAACCTAACGGAAATGTGCTTAAAAGCCGATATCATAATCGCGGCACTGGGAGTTCCGGAGTTTGTGAAGGCGGATATGGTGAAAGATGGCGCAGTTATTGTTGATGTGGGTACAACACGTGTACCTGACAGTTCAAAGAAAAGCGGTTACAAACTAACCGGTGATGTGAAGTTTGATGAAGTAGCCCCCAAATGCTCTTATATCACCCCTGTTCCGGGCGGAGTTGGCCCGATGACTATTATCTCCTTGATGCGGAACACATTGCTTGCGGGCAAGAAAGAAATTTACAAATAAGCTATTCTTTTTTTACGAGAAAACTCTTGTAATATTAAATTAAACATCTATCTTTGCACCGTCTTAAAAGAGATTATTTCAAACATAAGATTAAATGGTGATTGTAGCTCAGTTGGTTAGAGCATTGGATTGTGGTTCCAAGGGTCGTGGGTTCGAATCCCATCATTCACCCCCAGTATAAAAAGCGTTCTATAACAGATCGCTTTTTTTGTATTACCCTGTTTTTTCCCTAAGTTTGCACCCATAAAACAGGATTTGAATTAATCACACGTTATTCATGTATTCTTTCATTCAAAACAAACAAATCAAAACATCCAATTCATATGGAAATAATCCAATTTCTCTTTGATTTCATCCTTCACATCGATGTTCATCTGGCGGAACTTGTCGCCAACTACGGAGTATGGGTATACGCAATCCTATTTTTAATCATTTTCTGTGAAACAGGTTTGGTAGTAACACCTTTTCTGCCCGGAGATTCGCTTTTATTTGTAGCAGGTGCATTAGCCTCGTTAGGCGATAACAATATAAATGTTCACTTAATAGTCTTGTTATTAATCAGTGCTGCTATCCTGGGAGATCTAACCAATTATTTAATCGGGAAATTCTTTGGAGAAAAATTATTCAACAACCCGGATTCCAAAATCTTCAAACAAAGTTATCTGGAAAAGACGCATCAATTTTACGAAAAGCACGGTGGTAAAACAATTATTTTAGCTCGTTTTGTACCTATAGTCAGGACATTTGCTCCGTTTGTAGCCGGAATGGGCAGCATGCATTACCGACAATTTGGTCTTTACAACATAACGGGGGGTGCTATATGGGTAGCCCTTTTCACGTATGCCGGCTACTTTTTCGGAGGACTGGAGTTCGTACAGAAAAATTTAAAACTATTGATTCTTCTGATAATCATTATTTCTATCCT
>DAIPZX010000380.1:0-2264 GCA_036781995.1 Massilibacteroides sp.
CTGTTTTTCGTTTACAGTTTTGATTGTTATATGTGAGTTTAGTTTACACAGTTGACCATTTTTTCGGAAATCAAAAAAAAACGCACACCCCGTAAAAGGGCGATTAAAGCGGCTTTAGAGCACGTTGCCCAAAAATGGACATACGTATCCATCGATATGTTAAAACAACGCCAAATCGGCTAAACTTAAGCCTTTTTCACTTTGGTAGCAAATACGCTGATTTGAGATCAATTTGTCATTTCAAAAAACCGATTTAAATATTCCAACAAGCAGATCGAAGAGATAGAAAACGGCTTTTAAAATATTGTTCCGTTATGGCAATTAGGAATGACATATTGAACTATTTTCCCTTTTTATCATCCTTTGGATAGACAAAGGCAGCGTATAGTTGAAGAAACGCGGCAATACTCAGGCAAAGTATCCACTCATTCCGGTTATTAAACATCAGCATGGAGGCGGCGATCATCAGTACGCCGGCAATAAGATTATAGCGTTGCAATCTTCGTTTGCGCAGATCGGTTTCTTTATTTGGTTCTGTTGCATAACCCAGTGTAAGCCCGGCTGCACCAACAGCAAAGAGATAGGGAGATATGGTTTGGTCAACAATATATAACACAGTTCCTGTAAGCAGCAACAGGGCGGAGACTATAAATAAGACTGTTCTGATTCGTTGATTCATTCGTTAATCCTTAATGATAAAGATGTCTTCATCTTCTTTTTTCATGAAATATTCTTCACGGGCAAAGCGTTCCAATCCTTCTTTATCGGTATGAAGATTGTTTAGCTTTTCCTGATTGACTATAATTTCATCCTGATAATACTTGATTTCATTTTCCAGCGATCGTATTTTTTCATCATACTGGTAACGCATATACAAATTACTGTCTCCCGCTATAAACGTAAGCGCCAAAAACCCGATAATAACGACAACATAGGGATTTACCTTAGACAAATATTTATTATATACGTTTTTAATGTTCATCCGGAATTTGTTTTTGACAAAGGTATATGTTTTTGTAATAAACAGGAAAAGAAGCGCCTTCTATTTCTTCAAACAAAGAACAAGAAATCATATCGTCTTTTTTTTGAATACAGAATTTTCAGATTGAAACATTTTATTCCTTTTTTGTAACAACTCTATTTTTATCTTTATCTTTGCGAGGTATCATCTTAATGAATCAGGAAGAAATGAATGAACAAATCAAACAAATTGCCAAACGATTAGTAGGGCTGAGAGAAGCTTTAGATATTAGTGCCGAAGAAATAGCCCGAGTTTGCAATCTGAGTAAAGAACAATATCTTTTGCTTGAAGGCGGCCGGGTTGATATCTCCGTCAGTGTGCTGCACCAGATCGCACAAGCATACAACATCGAATTGACCACCCTCATGTTCGGAAGTGAACCTAAAATGAGTTCCTATTTCATTACACGCAAAGGAAGAGGTGAAGCAGTCGAAAGAACCAAAGCTTATAAGTACCAATCGCTCGCCATGGGGTTTAGTGGCAGAATAGCTGATCCGTTCATCGTAACGGTACATCCCGGTCCGACCGAAAAGCCAATCTATCTCAACACACATAAGGGACAAGAGTTCAATTTAGTCATTCAAGGGCGTATGCTTATTCAGATCAACGGAAAAGAGCTCACGCTGGAGGAAGGCGACAGTATTTATTTCAACTCCGAACTCCCCCACGGGATGAAAGCCTTAGATGATAAAGAGGTACAATTTATTGCAGTCATATTATAAGAATCAACGGAAAACAATCACATGTTAGAAAAATATATCGGTCAGACATCTTTCTCTTCACAGGAAGATTTCATTAAGAACTTCAAGATAAACGTACCCAACAACTTCAATTTCGGATATGACGTGGTAGATGCCTGGGCAGAAGCGGCGCCTGATAAAAAAGCATTATGCTGGACCAATGACAGGGGCGAGCATATTGATTTTACATTCGCGGATATCAAACGCGATTCGGATCGAACGGCCTCCTACTTTCAATCACTCGGCATAGGGCATGGAGATATGGTGATGCTCATACTAAAAAGGCGGTATGAGTTCTGGCTGTCAATTGTTGCCCTACATAAAATAGGCGCTGTTGTTATACCGGCTACGCACTTGTTGACTAAAAAAGATATCATTTACCGCAATAACGCGGCGGATATAAAAATGATTGTCTGTGCCGGAGAAGGGGAAATCTGCACCCATATAAAGGAAGCGCTATCCGAATCTCCTTCTCTGAAAACAGTTGTTTCGGTAGGACCGGA
>DAIPZX010000381.1:0-2246 GCA_036781995.1 Massilibacteroides sp.
ATAGTCACAGTCTGTTTTGTGACGGACGCAGTACTCCCGAAGATTTTGTGAGGTTTGCCCTCTCTGCCGGATTTAAAGCGTTCGGCTTTTCGTCTCATTCGCCTTTACCTTTTGAGACTAACTGGAATATGTCTGCTGCCGATCTTCCTGCTTATTTGGAGCATACGGCTTATCTGAAAGAAAAATATAAGGATAATATCGAATTGTACACTGCACTGGAGATCGATTACTTAGATGAAACCTACAATCCTTCCATTTCTTACTTTCGCAATATGCCGCTTGACTATCGCATTGGCTCGGTGCATTATCTGCCTGTTGCGCCCGGTATGGTCGAAGAAAATATGGTCACTATCGATGGTTCTTTTGAAGAATTTGAAAAAGCGATAAAGGAACATTTCGATGGGGATGTGAAGCAGCTTGTCAGATGCTATTACCAATCGTCCATGCAGATGGTAGAAAGGGGAGGAATTGATATTGTAGGACATATGGATAAGGTATATATGAACGGATACCGTTGCTCCGGTTTTTCGATGGAAGATAGCTGGTATACCGGATTGGTGAAAGATTATCTTCATTTAATTGCGGAAAAGAAACTGATGATAGAGATTAATACGAAAAATGTAACGCGTAAGCAACAGACTTATCCGCATCGTATGTTCTTTCCTTTAATCAAGGAGTTGGGAATACCTGTGATGGTGAATTCGGATTGCCATTTTCCAAATTTGGTGAATGAAGGGAGGGAGGAAGCCTTTAAACTGCTTAAAGCATACGGCATGCAATCTACGCGCGAATTAGTAAAAGGAAAATGGACGGATATTCCTATCCAATAAATTATTCATAGAACCCCTTTAACTTATTCCTGTAAGCGGAGAAAATACGGGAGCGGGAAAGGAAGCCGATATACTTGCCATCGTTCGTGACCGGCAGATTCCATTTTCCGGTTATTTCAAACATATCCATTGCTTTTTCCATGTGGGTATTGGTTTGTATGGTTTCGCAAGGCTGAACGAGGTCTTTTATCTTAACCGTATCGTAAAACTCTGACCGGAAAACGAGATGTCTTACGTCATCCAGATTGATGATTCCTTTAAATATACCGTCTTTATCTACGACCGGATAGATGTTACGTTTTGAATCCGGAAAACAGGAAACAAGATCGCGCAATGTTTGGTCTAAACGGAGCACGGTGAAATCTTTTTCAATCAACTCATTTGTCTGAAGCAACACAAGCACTGCCTGATCTTTGTTATGCGTAATCAGTTCGCCCCGTTTGGCTAAACGGTCGGTATAAATCGTATTGGGCTCGAGGTATTTGGAAATAACGAAAGCAAAAGCAGACGACAGACTGATAGCCAAAAATAAACCATAACCTCCGGTAGTCTCGATAATCAGAAATATGGCTGTCAACGGAGCATGCAAAACTCCGGAAAGAACTCCTGCCATCCCTGCCATAACAAAATTCTTGCTGCTGACATTACAAAAGGGGAACAGATTAAATAAGAAAGCCAATATGTATCCGCTAAGTCCGCCCATGAACAAAGACGGTGCGAAAATACCACCTATACCGCCGCTGCCCGTAGTTACCGCCATGGCTATTACCTTCACGATCATCACCAGGGTAAGGAATAAGATAAGATAGCCCATGCTTTCATGCGAACTGTTATAAAACAAGCTGCTGTTTGCCAGTTCGTGTGATCGGTCGGTCAGGATCATGTTCAAGGCATCGTAACCTTCTCCGTAAAGAGGAGGGAAGAGAAAAATTAATGTACCCAGAACAAAACCACCAATCAGAAGACGGCGTACGGATGCCCACTTCTTGTTTATAGTTCTTCTTACTGCAAATTTCTTTTTCTTGCTGTCGTAATACCAATCTATCGTGCTGGAAAGTTTCATCCAGTATTCAATCTTTTTCGTTCCCCGGGTGAAGTAGACCGAGATAAAACCTGCCAGAATACCTAAAAGAGCGTAGTAGTGTAAATCAGCGATAACTAAAGGATCCATCACTGTAAAGTCAAAAACGGCGCCGTTTCTTAAAAACAACCAGGAAATGGCTGTTCCCGTAACGGCAGAAATGAGTAAGGGAATGATTGACCAGGTGGTCAGGTCGATCATCAATATTTCCAAAGCAAATAAGACAGCAGTTACAGGAGCAGAGAAGATTCCCGCGGTAGCTCCGGCTGCTCCGCAGCCAACCAGCAGAGTCGTTGTTTTATAGTTCAGATTGAAAAACTGCCCCAGGTTTGATC
>DAIPZX010000382.1:0-2241 GCA_036781995.1 Massilibacteroides sp.
AGAAAGAGTTAGCTTGAAAATTTGCTAACTCTTTGATTTTATATAGATTTATGTGAGATATTTGTGATGGATTCAAGGATTGATATTATTCCCACTCTATGGTTGCAGGAGGCTTAGAGCTGATGTCATAAACAACGCGGTTCACTCCTTTTACTTTATTGATGATCTCGTTTGACACTTTTGCCAGAAAATCGTATGGAAGTCGAGCCCAATCGGCAGTCATTGCGTCTGTTGAAGTAACAGCACGCAGAGCGATTGTGTTCTCGTATGTACGCTCATCCCCCATTACACCTACCGAACGGATGGGAAGCAGGATAGCTCCCGCCTGCCATACTTTATCATACAGCCCCCATTCGCGTAAAAGCGAAGTGTACAAGTCATCGGCATCTTGCAACACACGTACTTTTTCAGCCGTAATATCACCCAGAATACGAATACCCAAGCCCGGTCCGGGAAATGGATGACGATTGATCAGGTGAGGCATCATTCCCAATTCTGTACCTACACGGCGAACTTCATCTTTAAACAACAAACGAAGCGGTTCCACCAGTTTCAGATGCATCTTTTCGGGCAGACCTCCTACATTATGATGACTCTTTATCACCGTTCCGGTTATCGACAATGATTCAATCACATCGGGATAGATCGTGCCTTGTCCCAACCATTTGATATCTTTCAGCTTATGAGCTTCCTCATCGAACACATCGATAAAGCCTTTGCCTATGATTTTACGTTTTTCTTCCGGATCTGTTACGCCTGCCAAACGAGAATAAAACTTCTCACGGGCATTGACACCGATCACATTCAGTCCCAAGTGTTCGTAATCACGCAAAACATTTTCAAACTCATTCTTGCGAAGCAAACCGTGATCCACAAAAATACAGGTCAGGTTCTTTCCTATAGCCTTATTCAGTAAAACAGCTGTAACAGAAGAATCCACACCGCCTGAAAGAGCAAGAATAACCTTGTCGTCTTTCAGTTGTTGTTTCAATTCTTCAACTGTATCTTCAACAAACGATGCGGGAGTCCAGTTTTTGGAGCATCCGCAAATAGAAAGAAAGTTATCTAACAACTTGGTTCCATCTGTTGAATGAAACACTTCAGGGTGAAACTGAACACCCCATGTGTCTTCACCTTCAATCTTATAAGCAGTTGCCTTCACATCGTCTGTACTGGCAATAATTTTAAAAGATTCAGGCAGGGAGGTAATGGAATCTCCATGAGACATCCATATTTGCGCGCCCGGGCTGATTCCCTTTAGCAAACGGTCGTTACTATCAGTGAATGTCAGTTTGGCTCGTCCATATTCACGCGAATTTGCCGATTCAACACTTCCACCTGATGTATAAGCCAGAAATTGAGCGCCATAGCAAATTCCTAACACCGGATATCTGCGACGAATCTCCGTCAGGTCCGTTTTAAAAGCATTCGCATCATAAACAGAATAAGGGCTTCCGGAAAGAATGACCCCTTTAATATCTGTTGCATCATGTGGAAATTTGTTGTAAGGAACAATCTCGCAATAGGTATTCAACTCACGTACCCTCCGGCCGATCAGTTGTGTCGTTTGCGAGCCAAAATCAAGAATGATAATTTTCTCGTGCATGCGATGTACAGTATTTAATTGAGTAGAGTGCAAAGGTACAAATAAATAATTATTCGTCAGGCAGGTCTTTCTATTTTATGAAACTTATTCCTGAAAAGCGGGCGTAGTGAATTTTTTATTCAAATAATCAACCACCTCTTGTGTTACATTATAAGACTCTTTGGCATAGAGGATATTGTCTCCGCCTGTATTACTAAAGAATATAGCAATTTTTTTTGTCTCATTATACCTTTTAATATGCTGGATGATAGAATCATACAATTGCTGATAAATACGGCTCTGTTCTTCTTTCAGTTCTTTGGACAACTGGTTTTCCAACGCGTAGACATCGTTTTGTTTTTGAATGATTTCACTATATTCCCGATCGGATTGCTCACGGGGAAGGAAAGGGTTTTCTTCCAGTTTTTGTTTATATCGTTTCATCTGAAACTCCAGATCACGAACACGCTGTGTTATAATAGAACGGGAATTTTCTTCTTTAACAAGGAGTTGGCTGCGCAGGTCCATTGCCAGATAATATTTCAGCAGCAGGGAATCTACATTTATATAGGCGAAAGAAAGCATAGAAACAGAGTCTTGCGGCGCTTCCGGTTCGGCAAGATTAATAGTAGGTCTGTGTTTATTCCCGAGTTGAA
>DAIPZX010000383.1:0-2235 GCA_036781995.1 Massilibacteroides sp.
AGGGTACTCCCCGCTCTAAAATGCGTGGCGAAGGTAGAGGCTGAATAGTTACAAAGATTTTGATTTAACATTGAATCAGGATATTGCTGCACGTGCAAACTCATTTCAAAAGTTTATAGACCAACTGGAGCAAAATGGGCATCAGTCATATTGGATCGAGTCAATTACTGGCGTTGGAGCAAATATGTGTATCAAAGATATTGGCTCGGAAAAAACAGAAAATGTTATAGGATTTATTTCAAATGACTACTTGGGCATGTCAAAACGGGAAGAAACTATACAGGCTGGGATAGAAGCTTTGAAAAAATATGGAACAGGAGTTTGTGCAGCCGGAATCATTGGAGGCTATTCAGATATCCATAAACAATTGGAAGAAGAATTAGCAGATTTTGTCGGAAAAGAAGACGCGTTGGTTTTTTCTTCGGGATTTGGTGCAAATGTTGGAATTTTGAATGCTTTGTTAGGAAAAAATGATATAGCTCTTGTCGATTCATTTGTTCATACAAGTGTTTTGGATGGACTGAAGGGCACAAATATTAAGAATATAGGACACAACAACTTGGAGTATCTTGAATTTACATTACAAAAAGTTAAAAACTTATATACCACTAAACTTGTTATAGTAGACGGAATTTATTCACAAGATGGCGATATAGCATTGCTCCCGGGAATAATCCAGGTGTGCAAAAGACATGGCGCGTTACTGATGGTGGACGATGCGCATGGAATAGGCACATTCGGTTCCGGAGGAAAAGGTGTTGCAGAATATTATAACGTTATAGACGATATTGACATCATTACAGGTACATTAAGCAAATCTTTTGGTTGTGTGGGTGGTTTTGCAGCTTCGTCTCAAAAAATCATACAATACCTCCGTTATTATGCCGGAACAGCCGTTTTTTCGGCAGCACCGACTCCGCAGGTTATCGCCTCTTCATTGAAAGCTTTGGAATTGATGAAGACCAAGCCGGAAATCAGAGAGAAACTTTGGGATAATGTTGCATATTTGCGGAATAGGCTTGACCAGGAAGGATTCGATTATGGGAAAACCGTATCTCCTATTTTTCCGATAATGGTACGTGATGATTTCAAAGTCAAATTAACATCTGCGCTGTTAAAGGAAAGAGGTATCTATGCCATTGGTATCTGCTATCCGGCCGTCAGCAGTAAAGAAGCGAGAATTCGAGCGTCTGTTTTGTCTACACATAGTTTTTCTCAACTGGATACATTAGTAGATGCTCTTTGTGATATAGATCGATTGATTAAAATTAAAAAGTAGAATTAGAGATTGGAACGAGAAAAAGTAGTAATTTTGAATAAATAATAACGAGAAATGGCAAATAAACCAAGACGAAAAAGGCGAACCCAGCACGCCTTAGAGAAAGCTTTAATAAACGCTCTTCGTGAAGAAATTGAAATAAACGGCTTTCAGAACGTAAAAATCAATGATATTTTAGCTCGTGCAGAAGTTGAAACCAACACGTTTTATAAACGTTTCGAGAACTTGGATTCTTTTATCACCTACTTTGTAGGTAAAATGGATTTCTGGTATTCGGAGGCTCCCAAAGAACCCAATGTTGATGAATTTGAATCTTTTTATGCCGATACATTAAAAAAGCTCTACCTGTCTCTTGAAAAGAATGTAATCATGCAGAAATTATTGATTTGGGAACTATCCGAATCTAACCCAACGACGATAAAAACGGCATCAGGAAGAGAGGAAGATTTCGAATCGCTGTGTAATTATTTAAATGCGTATTTCAAAGGATTCGGGGTGGAAAACGTTTGCACAATTACCGCCTTGCTGGTCGGCGGAATTTATTATTTGACATTACACAAAGAACGTTCTACTTTTTGCGGAATGGACTATAATACCCGGGACGGAAAAAAACGGTTGCTGGAAACATTGGATGTTCTTACCCGTGCGGTTTTTAGCTTAATTGACAAGCAAAAAGGAATTGAAGAAGCAATAAAATCGGAACAACTCGAAAAAGAAATCGAAAGGCGGGCTCAGGAAAAAGCCAGCGTGATTGCCTTAGACAAAATGGGAGAAATGATGCAGGTTTCAATCCGGATTATGAAATTGAAAGGCATGAGTTCTTCTGAAATATCGAAAGAGCTGAATCTGCCCGAAAGCATCGTAGAGGATATTGTCTAAGTTGGAATGGCTTATGAAAAAAGAGAACTGGTTTAAACTTTTTCTTTACTCTTCTTAATCCTCTTCAACAGTATTAC
>DAIPZX010000384.1:0-2232 GCA_036781995.1 Massilibacteroides sp.
GTTGAGAGTTTGTTTCCGCCGGAGGCAAATCCATTCCAGGATAGTATTCCTTCCGCTCCCAATAGTTCATGATTGGTTATTTCGGCTACTTTTCTGCCGGAGGTATCGTATATACTTGCCCTGCACATATAACCTGCCCGGTCTAAAGAATAGGCAATTTCATAGTTTCCGGTTGCGGTTATAAACTCCGGTTCTTGAATACCGGTCGCGCCGTTGTTTGATTCTTTTTGCGAATTGGCATATCCCGGAGTTCCTCCTCCTGACAGATAAGAGGCGGAAGTCCAGTTAGCGGGATCTTGCGACTCGCCATCCAGATTAATTTTCTCCAAGGCAATTCCCTTTTTATTTTTCACAGAGGGGGCGTGCCACTTTTCACTGTAATGCACTTCGTCAATCACTTCCTGATCTTTCGTCCGGAATAAAACCAATTTTGATGACGTATTCGCCAGAACAGGAAGTTTTACTTCATTTATTTTTTCCGGAGAGGACACCGAAAAGAAGTCAAGCACACCATCCGTGCTTTTCGTCAAGACGCGATATTCACCTGCTTCAAGAGGGCGGACAATGGAACTGAGCGGATAATGGGTGTTCAGAGAACCATCCGCCTTCCTGACAGCAATAGCCAAACCTTTAAGAGATAGAATTTTATCAGAACGATTGTATAGTTCAACATACTCATCACCTCCTACCTGAGGTTCGGGCAATAGTTCTGAAAAAACAAGTTCGCGGGGAGAAACCAACATCTTTTCTTTATCCTCATCCTCCTCTGACTCATCCTCTCCCGAAGAATTTATCGAACCGGGAGTTCCTCCTCTTTTATCTGATGAATACCCCCAGGCATCTCCTGTCCGCTCCCACGAATAGCCAGGTTTAGCCGCAGGATAAGCAAATTCATCAATCAGAACACCTTTGTCTGACCTTAGCTGAAGTTTCTTCCCGGTATTCGCTAATTGGGCCGGAAAAGTTGCTAAAGGAATAGGAATACCTCCTTTATCTACGCTTATTTCACGCCCTTCGCGAAAAAGCACCGCGTATCCTTTTGCCGGGATTGAGAGCTTTAGCAACGTTGGCCTGTCGGCATAATAAAAAGACCAACCGGTCAGATCAACAGCTTCATCGGTTGTATTGCGCAGCTCCACATATTCCGTCTCCGGCAGACCTTTTATCCCTTTGGGATCAGCCATGACTTCGTTGATTAATACATCGCCCATTGAGTTTTTCGGAGCTTCCGCCTCTATTGTCGCTATAAAGGGTGATAAAGATTCAGTATAGTACTTTTGATTGGCATCTTGCAGATTTTCATACGTTAAGGTATAACTCTTTCCTTTCTCCATCGCATCGTACCATACCAGTCGGATTTGTGTTCTATCCTGTGATATATAAACCTCATCGGCAGTGCCCAATGAGGTTAATCTAAACAAGGCTGCTTCCGGATAAACCGGCTGATTGAATGACAACAAAATGGCGGAGGAGGTTTCCTGTTTAAACGATTGGAGCGTTAACTGGGTTGGATTTTCTCCGGGACCGGGACTCGTTACGGCAGAAAAATTACGTATTGTAATCGGTCCGAAATATTTATCCTTAGCATGTTCCTGGCTGTATTTGGCGTAAAGAATAAAATAGCCCGGAACTATCGATGGTTCATAATCTGCACTTCCTATTTCTGTAAACTCAGGATTAGAATCGGAACGGGCATATAAGGTAATCTTTTTCTGATCACTGACCACGCGGACATGGATATCATACGCTTTGCTTAAATTGTTTATTTGCCTTGAAATCAACTTTTCCTTTGCATTCAGGCCCCAGTCTTTGCAAAGAGATATTGTTTGGTCTCCTCCAAGTTCAACATAATACCCCGTGTGCTCACCCGAAAGATGACTGGAATTGTTCCAGATATAAACGCGCTGACAATTTTTAATGGTTGTTTTATATCCTGATTTCAGCCTGAAATTCCATTCATTATCTCTTAACGTTACGCCATACACATACAGGGAGGCATCTCTGCCCATATACGAATCAAATAATTGGAGGAAGCCATTTTCGGTTTGGAATCTGTCCGCATCTCCTTGCCAGGGATATTTATAGGAAATTTCAACATGATCAAATGATTCATACATCTGAGCATTTATACAAAAAGGCAGTAGAAACGCAAAAAAGAGGAGCATTTGCTTCATAAGTTAACAGGTTTTGTTATTTAAATATGTATATTTGCGGCTAATACGTTATAACTGT
>DAIPZX010000385.1:0-2230 GCA_036781995.1 Massilibacteroides sp.
GCCTGCATCAGCTCCTGATAACGGCGGTTTACCTCTACGCGGATTCTATCGACCGTGACGTTGATTTTCTGCGCTTCCGCGCTCTTTCCCGATGCCCGGTTGTTTTTCACGTCCCACAAGCGGGGCGGAACGTCCATTTTACAGCTGAACTGTTTAATTTCGCCGTCCACTGTCAAACGGCACATCAAAGGCAGGTTGCCGTCCCGTTTCGCACTGCCTTTCTTTACATAGAACAAGACCTTGAATGTTGACCTCATAACTCAATGTTTTTAATGGTTACAATCTCCGAACGAAGCGGGAGCAGAGGCCGCTTGTGGACTATGCCCCGCAAGGAGGAGAAAGCCATCGTCTTTTTGATGGTAAAATTAGTTATCATTGAGTTATCCGACACCATGCAAAACTACGCAATTCGCTGAAAAAGAACAGAATACATATCGATACGCATACATCGTTCCGGTAACGGGATAGTAACCGAACTTTTGCGTTGTTTCGCGGAAGTTGAAATTTCAACCCCTTGCAATACAATGCAAAAAAGAGTGTAACGAACGCTATGTCAGTCAATTCGCTACGCTCTGCTTAATTCTGCTTGTTTGTTAGAAGTTTATTTTAAAAGTTTCACAAGGTCATTTGTACTACGCCAGGGGAAACGCATATAACATTGTATCGTCTTTGCGAGGAACGAAGTGACGAAGCAATCCAGGGGGGGGCACAGATTAGATTACTTCGCTGCGCTCGCAAAGACGTCGTGGGTTTGAGGATGACGGGATATAGGAAGACGAGGCTATGTTAATACAGACTGTTTTTAGTAATGACGGCGCGGGTTGGATGCGCCGGGCTTCAACGGGAATAAAAAAAGGCATCTTTTTAGGGATGCCTTTTTTTATTCATTAATCAAATGATATCGGATTAACCGTTGTATTCGTCGGATACCGTAAGCTTAGCTCTTCCTTTCGCACGGCGAGAAGCTAATACTCTGCGTCCGTTTGCCGTAGCCATTCTTGAGCGAAAGCCGTGTTTGTTCTTTCTTTTCCTGTTGGAAGGTTGAAATGTTCTTTTCATCTTTATTCTATATTTATTATTATCTTCTCTTTTACAGCGATTCGGGCGACAAAGTTAAATTCTTTTTTTCGGATAAACAAATGGTTACTTCTTTTTTAAACCATTAATCTTCCTGAAATCACCCCTCTTTTGTTTCGGATTCAAAAAATTCCGCCTTTATACATCGTACTGAAATCCGCCTGCGCGGTCTGTTCCGCTGTTTCTCCCCGGAGTTCTTCCGCCTTTAACGAATCTTCTTCGGCTCCGGGTTCGTCTCCCATCTGCTTTTTCAGTTTGCTCCGCTTCGCATACGCCTTCGACAAGGTGGGCGAGAGTTCTACCAGATCGTTCAAAACAAGCAGGGCCTCGTCAAACCGTTTGGATACGATCAGCAACTCAGCCAGTCTTAAAGCCGCCTCATCATTGAAGGGGTTTAATTCAAGCACTTTATTGAAATCTTCTTCGGCTGTGATTTCATTATTCAAAAAAACATGTATGCTTCCTTTCAGCAGGTAAGCATTCTCCTCCTCCCCTTCCCGGGCAATTATATCTTCTATATCATTCAGGGCAGACTCGCCGTCTTCTTTCATCAGATAGACTTCCGCGCGAAGCAAGCGGGCATCCGAAAAATCCGGTTTCAAGGCTATACTCTTTGATAAATCATCTAAGGCAGCATCTAAGTCTCCCCGGTTTTTATGGGCTTTTCCCTTCAGATAGAAAGCGAAGGAATTAGACGGTTCGTAACCGAGAATACGGTCGCATTCCT
Source organism: Massilibacteroides sp. (assembly GCA_036781995.1). GTDB lineage: Bacteria > Bacteroidota > Bacteroidia > Bacteroidales > Tannerellaceae > Massilibacteroides. The sequence goes on from DAIPZX010000385.1 coordinate 1,805, forward strand.
CCACGACTGCCTCTTCTCTGTTTAAAAGAAACAACACACCGACACGGGTAAAGAGCGTATTGAGTTGTTCCGGATCTATTTCAATCATCTTATCGAGCACATCGAGCGCTTTTTCCGGTTCATGCGCCATCGTATAGGCACCAACGAGATAGCTCATCGTCTCCGGGTCGTCATTGATTGCCAACGCTTCCGTAAAGCATTTTATCGCATAAGCCAACTTTCCTATCTTCTGTGCTCTTACGCCATCGTATTTCAGGATATCAAATTTTTTGCGGTCGCTCTTACTGATGCCGCCGGCAGTCTCTGCTACAGACGAGGAAAATAAGGAAGTAAAGAAATTTGCCATTGCTTTTTCAATTTAATTATTTCTATGCTGTGCAAATGTATGTTTTTTTTCAGAACGGATAGCCGATAGCCAGATGAAAA
>DAIPZX010000386.1:0-2186 GCA_036781995.1 Massilibacteroides sp.
TCCTCATCAATACATTTTACTGTTCCATCGGTGAACTTCTCGTAATATGATTTATCGGAACGGTAAATATACGATTCGTTCTTATCTCGCTTAATCTTTTTCTCCTTGATTAATCGTTCTTTTTCCGCACGTATTTTCTCGATAAGAACCGAAGCCGGCTCATCATTGGGGTCTTGAGGAACTAGTTTGCCGCGTATAGCTAAATCGAGAATTTTTTGACGTAATTTTTTCGTATTCATTATTCCTCAATTTTGCCGATTATTTCTTTTAGCGAAGCTACTGCCTTTGCTATGTTAGAGCTTTTCTCTTCAATTTGTGACATTAATTCAGCGAGCGACATATCAACGGTGTCCTCTCCGGTTTTAATCCACGTAATATCAAGACTGGTTTTATCTCGACTCAACAATTCCACAGAAGAATATTTTCGCCAACGACTGGACGGATTCTCCGCTGAATAAGTTTCGGTTCTATTATGAATGTTGTCTGCATTGTAGCATTTCACAAAGTCATCAAGGTGCTGACGTCGCATCGGGTTTGTTGCCAATGTGTGCTTTACATTAGTCCGATAGTCATAATACCACGTTTCGTTGGTCTTATTCCCTTTCGAGAAAAACAGAACGTTCGCTTTAACTCCATTCGCATAAAAAATTCCGGTAGGTAAACGGAGAATTGTATGAAGATTAAATTCTGTGAGCAGTTTCTTACGAATAGTTTCACCGGCACCTCCTTCAAACAAAACGTTATCCGGCAATACTACCGCTGCTCGTCCTCCATTTTTGAGCATCAACATTATATGTTGCATGAAATTCAACTGGTTATTGCTTGTAGAAACATAAAGGTCAGTACGCATAGAAGCAATATCAGTAGAGCCGGCAGGACGATTTCCAAACGGAGGATTGGCAAGTACAACATCAACCAAAGCATCCGGCTCTTTTTCCAATGAGTCGCAGCATTCAATCGGACTACGCTCCGTTCCAATTCCATGCAGATACAAATTCATCGAAGCCAGAGTTACAACAAGAGGCGTATTGTCATTTCCATGCAATGCTTTATCTCGCAAGAATGCACGTTTATCCTTATCCTGCGATTGTTCTTTCATGTAATCGTAGGCAGCAAGAAGGAATCCTCCTGTTCCGCAAGCCGGATCGCAAACTGTTTCGCCTATTTGTGGTCGAGTAACCTCAACCATTGTATTTATCAGTGGGCGTGGCGTAAAGTATTGACCCGCACCACTTTTTTTGTCCTGTCCGTTTTTCTCAAGAATACTTTCATAGATAGCCCCTTTAACGTCACCATCCATCGAAAGCCAATTTTCTTCATCAATGAGCGTTATTACCTTTTTGAGATATACCGGTTTGTCTATCTTATTTTGGGCTTTCGTATAGATTGTTCCTATCAGATTATCTTCCAGACTCAAGAGTTTGAGTGTTTTTTCGTACTGCTCAATTAAATCAAGTCCATCTAATTTGGTTAAGTCATTCCACCTATAACCTTCAGGGATTGCAGAGGTCTCACCGAAAATTTCAACATTTTCGTTATCCATTTTTAGAAACAGCAGATAAGTTAGCTGTGTGATATAATCAGTAAAACCAACTCCTTGTGAGGAAAGTATCGTAGCTAAATTCCAAACTTTTTTGGTAAGTGATTGCTCGTTTGCAATTGTTTTTTTTGACATTATATAATTGTATTTTAAGCAGATTTGAGAATAAATTGAGAAAGGGAGATAATTGCTGTATTAACAGCATTGGCGGAACCAAACGTTTTTACCATTTGAGCAACAAAAGGTTTGTCTTCTTCCTTTATATCGTTCATCGTACAACTTCCGTTTGCCACAATATAATTTACAACATTGCGAATGATTCCTTTTTGAGTGTCGGTCAGTGGGCGTTGATTTTGTCCACACCAAAGCTCAAATCGGCTTGCAGCCATAGACGACAAAGATCGCAGTTCAGGTATTCGTTTGAATGCGAAACGTACCAGTTGAATTATATTAGTTAGGGCATCTTTCTCGTCCTTTGAACGAAATGAAACAACATGAGCCGGATCAAGGATAGAATAAGTATTCCACAACAAAATCGGATTGAACTTATTGCTGGCATGAACTAATTTTTCCCGCAAGTCTTTAAGCATTCCGTATGTGATAGGCTCGTTTGTATTGTTATAGATAATCCGTAGAGCTTCTATTT
>DAIPZX010000387.1:0-2181 GCA_036781995.1 Massilibacteroides sp.
GAAAACAGGGTTACTCCCCAATAACGAATGGCTGAATAGTTACGATTCTACCTGACTCCAAATTATACTTAATAAAATTAGTAGAGAATAAATTCAAAACAGATTCTTATTTCCTAAAACATCTTGCTACATGTCGTATATTATTAAGAGATTATGCGTTGAAGTTATTGTATCTTTGCAGAGTATATAATTAATGAAGAATTGAATATGGTATCGGTTGAAGGACTAACGGTAGAGTTTGGGGGATTTACACTTTTTGATGATGTTTCATTTGTAGTGAACAAAAAAGACCGGATCGCATTAGTAGGGAAAAATGGCGCAGGCAAATCAACTATGCTGAAAATATTCGCCGGATTGCAACCGCCTACTTCCGGCAATGTCAACCTCCCGAAAGATATTACAGTTGGTTATCTGCCTCAACAGATGCAACTTTCAGATGCACATACCGTGCGTGAGGAAGCCGAATTGGCTTTTGAGCATATCCGCAAAATGGAGCAAGAGATCGAGCGACTCAATCTGGCATTGGCTGAACGTACAGACTATGAGTCTGAATCTTATCATGCGCTGATTGATAAGGTGACGCATTTAGCCGAACTTTTTCAGATGGAAGGTGGAACGAATTTCCATGCGGAACTGGAACGAACTTTAATGGGGCTTGGTTTTAAGCGTGAGGACTTTGACAGACCAACGTCCGAATTCAGCGGTGGCTGGCGCATGCGTATCGAGTTGGCAAAATTGCTATTAAAAAGACCGGATGTATTGTTGCTCGACGAGCCGACCAACCACTTAGACATAGAGTCTATTCAATGGCTTGAGAATTTTATCGCCACCCGTGCCAACGCGGTTATCTTAGTTTCGCACGACCGGGCATTTATCGACAACACCACTTTCCGCACAATAGAAATAGAACTGGGACATATCTACGATTACAAAGCGAAATACTCGGAATATGTCGTACTGCGCAAAGAACGACGCGAGCAACAACTCCGGGCATTCGAGAATCAGCAAAAGAAACTGGCAGACACGGAAGCCTTTATCGAACGATTCCGGTATAAAGCGACCAAAGCGGTACAGGTGCAATCCCGCATCAAGCAGTTAGAAAAAGTGGAGCGTATTGAAGTGGACGACGTAGACACTGCCATGCTTAGCCTGAAGTTTCCCCCCGCCCCGCGTTCGGGTTCCTATCCCGTAATCGTGGAAGATTTAGCCAAACGCTATGGCAACCATCTTGTGTTTGAACACGCCACATTTACCATCAACCGCGGGGACAAGGTAGCCTTTGTCGGAAAAAACGGGGAGGGAAAGTCTACCCTTGTAAAATGCATCATGGGGGAAATTGACTTTGAAGGGAAACTCCAGTTAGGGCATAATGTAAAGATTGGTTATTTCGCACAAAATCAGGCACAATTGCTAAATGAAAACATGACCGTATTTGATACGATCGATTACGTTGCTCAGGGAGATATACGAACGAAGATCAGGGATATATTGGGTGCTTTTATGTTCGGAGGAGAGGCTTCGGATAAAAAAGTAAGCGTATTGTCCGGTGGTGAACGCAGCCGTTTGGCGATGATCCGCCTGTTGCTCGAACCTGTCAATTTATTGATTCTCGACGAGCCGACCAACCACTTGGATATGCGTTCTAAAGACGTATTGAAAGATGCCTTAAAAGAGTTTGACGGAACGGTTATCCTCGTTTCTCACGACCGGGAGTTTCTGGACGGATTGGTTGATAAGGTGTATGAGTTTGGCAATAAACGCGTAATAGAGCATCTCGGCGGTATTTATGATTTCCTTGAACATAAAAAGATGGATAACCTGCGCGAACTGGAACGTTCGGCTCAGGCACAAGCGGAAAATGCACAGTCGGCAGAGACCAAAGCGACAGACAGCAAACTCTCTTACGAAGCCCGCAAAGAGCAGGCAAAAGTGGTGCGCAAAGTAGAAAAAGCAATTACGGAGTGCGAAGAACAGATAGCAAAAACCGAAAGCAGGATCAGCAAACTCGAAATCCGGCTTGCAACTCCCGAGGGAGCATCAGACACAACACTGTATACGGAATACGGAACCCTTAAGAAACAATTGTCCGACGCAATGGACAAATGGGCGGAGCTGACACTGGAATTAGAAGATTTAAATAGTTGACGAAGCAGAATATACTGCAGAAAACGTTATATTTGC
>DAIPZX010000388.1:0-2174 GCA_036781995.1 Massilibacteroides sp.
TACAGCCTGGTTTTTGAACGGGAGTATTTCATGTTGCAGTTCTCCGCCTTTCAGGCAAATCAGTCCATTCGGAAGTGCGTTTTTCTGCTCCTTTGAACTATTTTTATGGACGATTTTGACTAAATCTGCCAAGGGCATGACAGCCCGGCTGACTATAAAGTCAAATTTCCCTTTTTCTTCTTCTCCGCGGCAATGACGAAAACGGACATTCTTCAGACCGATGCCTTCGGCTACAGCTTCGGCTACTTTTATCTTTTTGCCGATGCTGTCTATCAGCAGAAATTCTACTTCGGGAAAAAGTATGGCAAGCGGGATTCCGGGGAATCCGCCTCCTGTTCCGATATCCATTACAGACGAACCGGACTTGAAGCGGAGCATTTTCGCGATACCCAGCGAATGAAGCACATGGTGCGGATACAGATTGTCTATATCCTTACGGGAGATCACATTAATCTTGGCGTTCCAGTCTTTGTATAATTCGTCCAGAGCAGCAAACTGAGCCGTTTGATTCTCTGTTAATTCCGTGAAATATTTTTGTATAATCTGCATAATACAAGTTATAAGACCAATAAAAAAGCAGAAAACAGCCAATCGAGGACAACCGGTTGATAATGTGCGGATAAGTCCTTTGTTTGGCTTTTATTTTGCGACAGCAAAAGCCATCGATAGACAAAGGTAAGACAAAGTTCAATTCCTGCATCATTACCTGCAACAAAAATGCAGTTGGCGTCTACCGAATGTAAACTCTGCCCATGATATATATGGTTTTAAGGCTTTTGCTGTTTTTAGGAAATCACTATCTTTACATCCGTTATGGATATAATCGCAATACACTATATACTGACATTCGGTTCCGCGTCTGTTATCCTTGTGTTAGGACTTCTATTGCTGGGTATACGTATGCCGGAGGATGAAAATCCGGGACAACTGTCCGCGGCTCGAAACTACTTGGCGTTATCATTCCTTATTCTTGCCGGCATCAGTTTTGTTAGCTATTTTATGAAAAGCGAAGCAGAGAACCAACAGCTTCTGTCGGCTCTCACGTTGTGGATAGGTTCCTATCAAGCCCTTCTGTTTACGCTGACAAGCATTACCTTCATACAGCCCGTTACCGGAAGACGAGGTTTTGCCGTAAAACAGATCATGCTTATTACGGTTGTCGGCGTGCCCTTGCTAATGACCTCCCTGCTTTCACCGGAAAAAGTATTCCCTCATCTGTTTTATCCGGCTATCGGTTTTTACCTGTTTCAATTAGTCTATTATACCCGGTCGTTCCGAAATGCGTACAACAAATCTCTGGCGCAAATGGAAGCCTACTATGACGATGAAGAATACGGCCGGCTGCAATGGGTGAAATTTTGTTTCTACAGTGCTTTGGGGATAGGTGTATTGGTGTTGTTTACCTTTGTTTTCAATAATTATTTCTATTGCGCGTTTATTGTAATCTATACGGTTTATTACGCCTATGTTATATCCCGGTTTTACAACTACATTACCGATATGAAATTCCTCATCCCCGCTCTTGTCGAAAAAAGGGGAAAGATAGACTCTGACCCCCCGGAAGTGAAGTTGACGGAAGAAGAGGAAAAATCATTTTTGAAAAATAAGCAGGCGTTAAGCGTTGCATTGGAACAGTGGGTTGAAGAAAAAAACTATTGCGAAGGAGATGTCAGCGTAGAGGATATCGTTCGCGTTTTGGGAACAGACACTCATTTCTTCCGGTATTATTTTCGGGAGGTTATGCAAATCGATTTCCGCACATGGCGAATCAAACTTCGTATTGCCGAGGCAAAAAAAATCATGGAAAGTAATCCCTCCATCACATTAGAGCAACTTGCGAAAATAACCGGATTCAACCACCGTGCTAATTTCTATCGCCAATTTCAGAAAATTACCGGAGAATCTCCCTCCGATTATAAGAAGCGATTGTAAAAAAACGACTTCTGTTTCTTCTCTGTTTTGTAGTACGCAGGACAAACGTACTACACCGAATGGTTGCTGTTTTTCTGACTTTTTTAAAAAAAATTGTTGCTTTTCGTTCAAATAACGAAAAGCAACAAAACTATTTTTTGTAAGCTATCTTTTTAATTTATGTTTGTACGGCTCAGCATGAGACCCGGGTGAAAAAAGACTACGATAGAACTAAAAAAACACAGGCGAAAGTACCACTCATA
>DAIPZX010000389.1:0-2158 GCA_036781995.1 Massilibacteroides sp.
ACCCTCTGCAAAGGCTTTTATTTTGACAGATAAGCAGGAGCGTAAAAAAAAACAACAATATTGTGCAGCATTTTTCGTTCCTATTACATCTACTTATATAGAACTGTAATTCTGAGTTTTTATGAAAGCATTGATTATCTCTTTTTTCTGTATTATTTTATGTTATTCTTTTTTATTTGATGAAAAAAAGGAAGTGAAATCCTCTCCGGTTATGGATAGTTCTGAAATCAAGGATGTAGATATAGAGGTAGCGCGTAACATTTATTATTCTGATACGTTAGAGTATTTTGCTCAGAAAAAAAATAATTACTATATGGATGGAACAACCGATATTACCGGTGTGTTTTTTTAATTTTTTCTTTTCCGTTGCGGATAGCGCAAACTTCTCATACGCTCTATTATAACCTGGAGTAAACAGGGATCTCTTCCAGAAAATTGTAATCACCTTTTTCGTAGTTTATTTTACAGCAAAAATGTTGTAAGCCATTGCTGACAATCAGATACTTTGCTTTGAGCGCCATGTTATAGCGAACGATTTGGTCAAATACGTTCATGGTGATTTCTACGGAAGGAGCCTTGTATTCGATGATGACTAACGGAGTCAATAAATTGTCATACACAACTGTGTCACATCGTTTTTGCGTATTATTCAACTTTATTCCTATTTCGTTGGCGATCAGATTCTCCGGGTATTGTTTTTCCGAGAGTAGAAAATGAACAAAATGCTGTCTTACCCATTCTTCAGGGGTGATAATCACATACTTCCGGCGTAACCGGTCGAATATAACGGGTTTGCCATTCTGAACAGAAACTTTAACTTCAAATTTCGGTAGATTTAATGCGAGCATTTACTTATATTTGTCCTTAGATAATCATATTCAAAGGTAGTGATAAATGAAGACAAAACAAGAAATTGTAGAGAATTGGCTTCCTCGATATACGGAACGCAGACTGGAAGAGTTTGATAAATATATCTTACTTACAAATTTCACAAGATATGTAGAACTGTTTGCCGATCATTTTAAAGTGCCGATCTTCGGTGCTAAAAGTTCGATGCCTAATGCTTCTGCCGAAGGAATTACAATTATTAATTTCGGTATGGGTAGTGCCAATGCTGCTACGGTAATGGATTTGCTTTCTGCTATTATGCCCAAGGCTGTTTTGTTCTTAGGCAAATGCGGCGGACTGAAAAAGGCGAATAGCCTGGGAGATTATCTGCTTCCTATCGCCGCGATACGGGGCGAAGGGGCATCGAATGCCTACCTTCCGCCGGAAGTACCTTCTTTGCCGGCTTTCTCTATGTTGCGTGCTATTTCTTCCGCTATCCGTGATGCAGGGAAAGATTACTGGACCGGAACTGTTTATACGACAAACAGACGGGTTTGGGAATATGATAATGCTTTTAAAGAATACTTGCGCAATACGCATGCAACGGGGATTGATATGGAAACGGCTACTTTGCTTACAGCCGGTTTTGCGAATGAAATCCCTACGGGCGCTTTGCTCATGATTTCGGACAAACCGATGATCGAAAGCGGAGTAAAAACGGAGGAAAGCGACCGCGAAGTGACCAAGATGTTTGTTTCCGAACATGTTACGCTTGGAATTAACGCCTTGCTGCAGATTATAGAAGGAAAGAAAACAATTCGTCATATCAGATTTAGTTGGTAATACAGTATGGCGAAGAATGAGCATACATTTGAAGGGATTGTATCGGATATAAGAGCGCGAAAGTTTAGTCCGGTCTATATTTTGATGGGAGACGAACCCTTTTTTATGGATCAGATTACAGACTTGTTGTTGAATTCTGTTGTGGGAGAGGCTGAACGTGATTTTAATCAAATCATTATGTACGGCGCGGATTCGGATGCGGTCAGCATAATCAATGCCGCCAAACGATTTCCTATGATGTCGGAATATCAGTTGATCGTGGTGCGCGAGGCGCAAATGCTCCCTGATATCGAAGTGTTAGCCAACTATGTAAAGAGTCCGCTGAAATCGACCATATTAGTTCTTAATTATAAATACAAAACGCTGGATGGTAGAAAGACTCTGGTAAATACAGCCGAAAAGACCGGGGTCGTTTTTAACTCTCAGAAAATATCGGATTATAAGATGCCGGGTTTTATTACCGGGCTTCTCCGGCAAAGACAGGTCG
>DAIPZX010000390.1:0-2158 GCA_036781995.1 Massilibacteroides sp.
TTTATTAGTTTTCGGCAGAATTTAATAAAATTTCACTTTACATAATTGCATATTAATATTATGTTTAACCTGAAAATAGGCAGGTCTGAGACCGAAAATTATTTTACATAGCAAATATACATATAGAAGGTCATGTTTACAAACAAAAAATCCATTACATTGTGTTATAATGTAATGGATTAATATGTTTTTTTTTACATAGGGGCAAATCCATGTGTTTGCCCGGCGCGGGTAGATACTCAAGTTTATTTTCTTATTTATAGGAATAAACCTATAAAAGACTAGCCGCCTCTTCGTCGATAAACCAGTGCAGGTTTCCATTTGTAGGATTAACCTTTGCTGCCGGATAAATATCAAAGAATTCTTCTCTTTGTTTGATTATCTGTTTTACCTTTTCAGCCTTATTCTTTCCTGTAACCAAAAATGCGATATTTCGTGCATTATTCACAATTCGCCCTGTCATGCTTATACGTGGCATCCATGTCTCGGGATGTTTGGCTTCAATACAGTTGTGAGGGCTATTCCATAAACTGATTTGGTTGGGGAAAATAGAAACAGTATGCCCATCATCACCCAATCCGAGCATAAATAGATCGAAACAAGGAAGATCATTCTCTTTGGGAAGATATTTATCCATAATATCTTCATACCAATCAACTTCTTCTTCGGGTTCATTTTCTCCATGAATGCGATGAACTTTCTTTCGGTCGATTTTTTCAACCAAATCAAGCAGAAGGTCTTTCGTCATTCCGTAATTACTCATCGGATCTTCTGGCGGAACGCAACGTTCGTCCCCCCAGAAAAAAGCGATTTTTTCCCACGCTAAAGTTTTAGCGTAATTGGCTGTCCAGTATTTGAAGAGAGCTTTGGGTGTTGTACCTCCCGAAAGAGAAATGTTGACTATCTCTTTTTTATCTAGTTCTTCCTTTAGTAAGGACGTGAACCCTTCACTTAGCTCAGCTGTGTTTTTGTAAATATGTATATTTTCATTCATCATAATTCACAGTATATTCCATCATCAGATAGATTTTTACAAGGATATCTCCATGTTATATCTTTGCCTTCGATTAGGTTATCGGCACAATCGGGTCCCCACGATCCGGCAGGATAGCCAAATAAGGGAGCTTCCATATACGACTCCCAGTAATCAAGTATAGGCTGCACAAATCCCCATGTTGCTTCCAAAGCATCTCCGCGGGTGTATAGGGTAGAGTCTCCCAACATAGCATCCAGCAAAAGTCGCTCATACGCGCTAGGCACATAAGTATCCTGTAATTGAGAATAATGGAAATCCATATTCACCTCTTTTACTTTATATCCACTTCCGGGGATTTTCATTCCGGTTTTCAAAAGGATACCCTCATCCGGATGAATCCGAATAACAAGAACGTTGCCTTTACCTTCATTGTTAAACTCTGCTTTGTCTTTAAAAAGATTCAATGGAGCAGGTTTGAAATGAATAACCACTTCCGACACACGGGTAGGCAGCCGTTTGCCTGTGCGAATATAGAAAGGAACACCTCCCCAACGCCAGTTATCGATAAACATTTTCATCGCTACGTATGTTTCTGTCCTGGAATTGGGATCGACTCCTTTTTCTTCGCGGTAACCTGTTTGCTTTTCGCCTTTTACCGTAGATGCTGTATATTGTCCTCGTATTACATTATTCAATATATCGTCATGGGATAAGGAGCGTATCGCCTGAAAAACTTTCAGTTTCTCATTTCGTATTGCTTCTGATTCTATAATAGTAGGAGGTTCCATTGCAACCAAAGCGAGTAGTTGGAATAAATGGTTTTGTACCATATCTCTCAATGCTCCCGAATGGTCATAATATCCGCCTCGGTTTTCTACGCCCAGGCTTTCAGCAGCAGTTATTTCTACATGATGGATATAATTCCTGTTCCACAATGGTTCATATATGCTGTTCGAGAAACGGGTTACCAACATATTTTGTACAGTCTCTTTACCTAAGTAATGATCCATACGGAAGATTTGTTCTTCTTCATAATCAGTCAGAAGAATCTTATTCAATTCTTGAGCCGATTTTAGATCAGTCCCGAAAGGTTTCTCTATAATGATTCGTCTTATCTTTCCTTCTTCTTTGTTTAATCCTTGTTGTGCTAGAAATCGGGGTACAAGTGGGTATAGATTAGGA
>DAIPZX010000391.1:0-2125 GCA_036781995.1 Massilibacteroides sp.
AAATCAGACAATTTAGTCTTTTCAATTCTCCGGCCTGGTTTTTTGATGGAATGGAATTGCTGAAGCAATTGGCGAAAACAGGCATTAAATCAGAGTTTGCCGGAGTTCAGTTGGAGTTATTGGATCATGCCCGGAAAAAGACAACACAAAAAGTCAACCTTTTCGAAAAGGTTCAGATTCCGGGATATCAGGATGCTATCCGAAAGGTAAAACGCTTTATGGAAGATGAAGAAAGTCTTTCAAAATCTTCACAGAAGATTATGAGAGCTAATCAGGAAAAACGTGAAGCTAAAGAAAAGGAGGCTGAAGTATGATAGTAAAGATGAGTAAATACGCCTTCATGGTGTATCATAAAGAATATGAAGATTTTTTGCTAAAGTTGAGAGATCTGGGTGTTGTTCATATCAAAGGGAACAATTCCATGCAGGATAACGAAGAAGCACAAACCTTGCTGCGACAGCGTAAGCGCATTGACGACACGCTTAAAGCATTGAAGCTTATCAACAGTAGCACAGAAGATGTAACACTCTCAGAAGCTCGTCAGATCACGAAAGAAGAAGGATTCCGCATCTTGGATTCTATTGATGAACTGCAACAAAAAAAGAATGCACTAAACAATGAATTTTCCGCTGTAGAAAAAGACTTAAATTATTTAAGTACTATATGGGGAGATTTCAGCTATTCTTTATTGAAGAAGATCAAAGAGTCCGGTTATACGGTCTGTTTTTTCAGCTGTTCAACTACCGAGTACAAAAAAGAATGGGAAGAAAAGTATGATATCGTACTTATAAGCACAGAACAATCAATAAATAACTTTGTTCTGGTTGCTCCATCAGATGAATTGATTGAATTGCCGCTTGAGCAGGTAAAATTGCCCGAACATGATGTACAAACGCTAACTGTTCAACAAGAAAAGTTAGCTGTCGAAGTAAGACAAGCAGAACAAGCTCTTCAAAAAATAGCGAAAGAAGAATACAACTCACTTATAGAAGTAGACAAACAACTACAGGATGAATTCAACTTCTCGCATGCTATTACGCAGACAACCGCAGAGCTTGACAATAAACTTATGTTGTTGGAAGGCTGGGTGCCTGAAAAGAAAAGTGCAGACATGGAGCAGGCCTTGGATAGAGAAGGTTATTTCTTCCGAAAACTGGCTATTGAAGAAAGCGACCAAATCCCTATTCAGCTGAAAAACAATAGTTTTGCTCGGTTATACGAGCCAATTTGTAAAATGTTCTCGTTGCCTAATTACCGGGAGTTTGACCCAACGCCGTTCTTTGCGCCGTTCTTCATGCTGTTCTTCGGGATGTGTTTTGCAGACGCGGGTTATGGATTGCTTATGTTTCTGGTTTGTACAATACTAAAAAGAAAGGTGAAACCGGATTTCAAACCTTACCTCACCTTGTTTCAGTACTTAGGCACTTCAGCTTTTGTGGTTGGTAGTTTATCCGGTTCCTTGTTTGGAATAGAGTTGATAAAATCACCTCTTTTCGCTTCAGTAAAGGATTATTTCCTGACAAGTGATAACTTGATGGTTATTTCATTAGTGCTGGGTATCTTCCATATCATATTCGGTAAGACTGTAGCTGCATTAAAGAAAACGTATCAGAAAGGTTTCAAATACGGAATTGCTCCTTTTGCCTGGGTATTTGTTATAACCAGCGGCGTTTTAGCTTTCGGCTTGCCGGCATTGGATATACAATTATCCGATACGGTAAAGAATGTATTATTAGGCATTGCGGGAATAAGTTTACTGCCTGCTTTGCTTTATAACTCGCCGGGAAAGAATATCTTCCTGAATTTCGGAAGTGGAATATGGAACATGTATAATATGGCCTCAGGGTTATTGGGAGATACCTTATCTTACATTCGTTTGTTTGCACTCGGACTTGTTGGCGCTATTCTTGGAAACGTGTTTAATTCATTAGCACTGACAATGACGGCAGATATGAGCCTTATCCCCAAAATACTACTGATGACCTTTATTTTGTTGTTTGGACACTCTCTTAACTTTGGGTTGTGTACAATCAGTTCATTGGTGCATCCACTTCGTTTGATCTTTGTAGAGTATTTTAAAAACTCAGAATTTGAAGGAGGAGGTCAAGCATACGAGCCTTTCAAG
>DAIPZX010000392.1:0-2113 GCA_036781995.1 Massilibacteroides sp.
ATTTTACAATTAAACATTTAATAATTAATATAATGAGTAATAAGAAGATATTACCGTTTATAGCTGCCGGTATAGTAACTTTGGGTGGCTGTTCGTCTTCCTCACAAAATGAGGCGAAGGTTCTTGCCTTTGATCCATCTAATATGGATACAACTATTCTTGCCGGAGAAGACTTCTATCAGTACGCATGTGGGGGCTGGATAAAGAATAATCCTTTGAAACCTGAGTATTCTCGTTTTGGTACGTTTGACTTGCTTCGTGATAATAATCAAACGCAATTGCGTGAGTTGGTTGATGAACTGAGTGCTAATCAACAAGAAAAAGGAAGTGTTGGAGATAAAATAGCTACTTTGTATGCGCTTGGATTAGACAGTGTGAAGCTGAATGCGGAAGGAGCAACCCCTGTAAAAGATCAGTTAGATGCAATTGCTTCTCTTACAGACAAAGATCAGTTAGCTTCGATGGTAGCAGCTTTGCAGCGCCTGGGAACTTATCCTTATTTTGCTTTTTATGTTTCGGCAGACGAGAAGAACAGTTCAATGAATATAATCCAACTCTATCAGGCAGGGATAGGTCTGGGAGACCGGGATTATTATTTACAGGCTGACGCGGGAATGGTTGCGATCCGTGAAGCGTACAAAACATATATCCAGACACTTTTCACCTTAGCCGGTTTTTCAGAGGAACAGGCTCTTGAGGCTGTGGCTGCTGTTATGAAAATAGAAACGGCTATTGCCGATGTCTCTTATGCGCGTGAAGCATTGCGTGACTCACAAAGAAACTATAATAAAATGTCTTATGCTGATTTTAAAAGTAAAGTAACCTGGTTGAACTGGGATGTGTTCTTTGCTTCTTTAGGTGTAAAAGACATAAAAGAATTAGATCCGAAACAATTGGATTTCTTTATTTCCCTTAATCAAGTGATAAGCCGGTTGACACTTGAAGAACAAAAAAACTACCTGAGTTTTTGTTTGCTGAATACGGCTTCATCTTATCTGAGTGATGATTTTGTTGCTGCGTCTTCCGACTTCTATGGTAAAACACTTTCCGGAAGACAAGAACAGCAACCTCGTTGGAAGCGTTCGCTGAATACTGTAAACGGTGCTTTAGGAGAAGCGGTGGGTCAGATCTATGTAGCTAAACACTTCCCGGCCACTTCTAAAGAGAAAATGCTGACTTTGGTTCATAATTTGCAAAATGCATTAGGAGAACGTATTCTGCAATTGGAATGGATGGGAGACGAAACAAAAGCGAAAGCAGCCGAAAAATTAGCTTCATTTATCGTGAAGATTGGTTATCCGGATAAGTGGCGCGACTATAGCGGGCTTATGATCGACAATGCTTCGTATTGGGCTAATGTTTGTCGTTCGAATGTTTTTGATATGGAATACCAATTGGCAGATATCGGTAAGCCGGTAGACAAAAGCCGCTGGTATATGAGTCCGCAGACAGTCAATGCTTATTACAATCCCACTACAAATGAAATCTGTTTTCCGGCAGCGATTCTGCAACCTCCCTTCTTTAATCCTGATGCGGATGATGCTGTAAACTATGGTGCGATCGGGGTTGTAATAGGTCATGAAATGACGCATGGATTTGATGACCAGGGGCGCAATTATGATAAAGACGGCAACTTAACAGACTGGTGGACAAGCGAAGATGCCGAACGCTTTACAGAACGCGCCGAAGTGTTGGTTAAGCAGTATGACAATATTATTGTTTTGGATACGGTACATGCCAACGGGCGTTTCACTTTAGGCGAAAATATTGCTGACCACGGCGGTTTGTTGGTCGCTTATCAAGCCTATGAAAACAGTCTGAAAGGAAAAGAAACACCGGCTCCGATTGACGGATTTACGGATGCCCAACGCTTTTACTTAGGTTATGCAACCTTGTGGGGACAAAACGTTCGTGACGAAGAAATCCTGCGTTTGACTAAAATGGATCCACATTCCTTAGGAAAATGGCGGGTGAATGCAGCGTTGAGAAATATAGATTCATTCTATCATGCATTTGGAATAAAAGAATCCGATCCTATGTTCTTGGCTCCGGCAGAACGAGTGGTAATCTGGTAAACCTATAGTCTTTTTCCAAAAAGAGAGTACTCTCTTTT
>DAIPZX010000393.1:0-2100 GCA_036781995.1 Massilibacteroides sp.
TTGTTGAGGTCGAATATATCAACAGTCTCAAACAGATTTTTGATACTTCTGATACATTCGACCTCACGTTTTTTCCATTTCACGTATCAACTTCACGGTACTCCAGAATATCAGCGGGCTGACAATCCAGCTCTTTGCAGATGGCTTCCAGCGTCGAAAAACGTATTGCCTTCGCCTTACCCGTCTTTAAGATAGACAGGTTGGCAGGAGTGATATCTACACGTTCGGCCAGATCACCGAGTGATATCTTACGTTTTGCCATCATGACATCCAGATTTACTATAATCGACATTACTTTGTGTTTAAATTCATATTACATTCCTTCGATTCCCACCGGCATCAATGCTTGTATACCGGTTTGAGGGGTTGAAGAGTAAATCATTTTGAAGGTTTGGAATTTGTCGCCCAAAGCGTTTTTAATCAGACCGACCTTCATTTCCTCCATTTTACTTTCCAACAATTCAGTCAGGAAGTCTTTATTCGAATTATATTCAATCACACTATAATCAGCCAGATCAGCCAACAAAGCAGCTTCTTCAATGGCTGTATCTACACCACCCAGCTTATCCACCAATCCTCTTTCCAGTGCCTGCTCTCCGGTCCATACACGACCTTGTCCGATAAAGTCAATTTCCTCCTTAGTCATGCCGCGCCCTTCCGCACAACGAGTAAGAAACAAATCGTACGTACGCTCGACAGAGGCTTGTATCAGTGCTTTTTCACTGTCAGTCATTTGGCGTGATGTATTGCCGAGATCAGCCATCTGGCTTGTTTTCACCACATCGGTAGTCACCCCCACCTTGTCGAACAGCCTGGCAATGTTAGGCAATAGACCAAACACCCCGATTGATCCGGTCAAAGTAGTCGGTTCTGCTATAATCTTATCTGCTCCGCACGAAATATAATAGCCTCCTGAAGCGGCATAAGTACCCATTGAAACAACAACCGGTTTTTCAGCTTTCAACTCAATCACTTTTTTCCATATCTGTTCTGATATATAAGCACTTCCTCCGGGAGAATTCACGCGAAACACAACCGCTTTCACTTCTTCGTCTTTTGCCAGTTTCTGCAATTCGTCTCCCACTTTTTCAGTAATCAGTTGCGCGTCATAATTCAAGCCGAAAGCCCGTTCCATAATCTGTCCTTCAGCATAAAGAATAGCCACTTTGTCTGCCTGTACCTTCTTCTTATCTTTAATGCGCACCATTTTATTTACATCCGCGACTCTCAGCTTATCGCCATCGCTTTGCTCTGCCAGTATTTTTACTGTGTTTTCTACGTCCGAACGATAACGAATACCATCTGTTAGTTTAAAATCAACGGTAGACTGTCCTTCTTCAAAAAACTTCCCTTCGTTCACAAAGGTATTTAATTGCTCTTCGTTAATCGGACGACTGGCAAGAATCCCGGAAGTCATATTCTTCCAGATAGAAGCCTGATAGGACGATATCTGTTCCCTATTTTCATCACTAAACTTTTTCAGAAAATAAGGCTCGACAGCTCCTTTAAAAGTTCCGACTTTAAAAACCTCAAAATCAACTCCTACTTTTTCAGCCAGTCCGGTAAAGAATAAGCCGACAGACGCCAGTCCGTGTAATTCTACTCTTCCTAACGGATTCACAAAAACAGAATCTGCGACACTCGCCACATAATAACCACCTTGTGTATAGCTGTCGGCATAAGAGATGATAAATTTACCACTCTCTTTGAAATCCACCAACGCGTCACGAATCGCGCTCAAAGTTGCCGGAGAGGAAGACGTATAGGCTGTTTCCAGATAAATACCTTTAATATTGTCATTCTCCTTTGCCAAACGAATAGAGCGAAGGATTTTAGCTAAAGACGCAGGTTCTTTTTCACCCATCAGCTCTAAAAAAGGATTAGATACGGCATTCTCAGTAATTGCCCCATCCAGTACTAATTTAAACACCGTGTTCTTCTCAGGTTTATACTCAGACTCACCGGAACTTGAGACCATGATGCTTATAATCGCAAACGTTCCCACAGAAAAAATAATCCCAACGCCTATCAACACACCAAGCGTGGACGCAAAAGCATTTTTAAAAATCCTTTATGGTAGAGGATGTTTGGCATTCCCTC
>DAIPZX010000394.1:0-2028 GCA_036781995.1 Massilibacteroides sp.
TTGGAAAACCAGTAAGAATCCACAACAGACATTTTTCCTTCAGTGAGCGTGCCGGTTTTATCTAAAACCACCGTATCCACCTTACACATATTTTCCAGGGCATAAGCATCTTTAATCAGAATATGCCGATTCGCAGCCTTACCCATCCCAACCATTAATGCCGTAGGTGTAGCCAGCCCCAATGCGCATGGACAAGCAATCACTAAAACCGACACTGCCGACATAAGCGCATGAAAAAAATAGGCTTCCCCTCCTACTGCCAACCAGACAACAAAAACCAATACCGAAATACCGATAACCACAGGCACAAAAACACTGCTTATTTTATCTACAATGCGTTGAACAGGCGCTTTACTACCCTGGGCTTCTTGTACCATACGTACAATCTGTGACAACAAAGTAGCCTCGCCTACCCCGGTAGCCTGCATCACAAACGATCCTTGCTGATTAATCGTACCTGCCATCGCCTTATTGCCGGATTGCTTTAGGACAGGAATAACCTCGCCGCTCAACATACTCTCGTCAACAGATGAACTTCCCTCAGTAAGAACACCATCTACCGGGATTCTCTCTCCCGGATGCACCCGGATGAGGTCTTCAGTCTGTAATTGAGCAATCAATACTTCTTCCTCAACGCCATCCGCCAACACACGGTAAGCCGTTTTAGGCTGCAAGCCCATTAATCCTTTAATGGCAGATGATGTATTCCACTTAGCTCTTTCTTCTAACAATTTGCCTAAAAGGACAAAGGCGATAATAACTCCGGAAGCCTCAAAATAAACATGCGGAACTAAACCTTTGGCATACCAGAAATGCGGATAAAACATATTAAACAAACTAAAGAAAAACGCAATCAGTGTACTAAGAGATACAAGCGTATCCATATTAGCACTGCCTTTGATTGCATGTTTTAATCCATTGACATAAAAACCACGTCCGAACAGAAGCATAATCAATGAAGCCAAAATCAGCATAATCCAGTTAGCATACGGAGCGTCCATAAAAAACATGCCGCATACAGCTAAAGGAATCGCAAGTATCCATGCTCCAAGTGTATTTTTCAACAAGCTGCTATATCGCTTGGCAGCCTGTTCTTCCTGACGATCCGAAGCATTGTCTTCTTCTACTATCAGACCATAGCCTGCCGCCTGCACCGCTTTCTGTATTTCCAATAATCCGACAACGGTCGTGTCATAGGTAACAGTAAGTGTATGTGTGGCAAAATTTACTGCTGCATTTTTGATTCCTTCTAATTCAGATACTGTATGCTCCACATTACCGGCGCATACGGCACAACTCATATCCAGCACAGGAAGTGTCTTGGTTATTTCTTTATTCATTTTCATTCCTTTCGTCTCTCATTATAGATACAACAACATAGATTGCAAAAGAGTTACAATAGTATATAAAAAGTTTTACACTTACACGTATTATTTATAGATTTATTCATGAAAAAGCCGATTATTTAACAACAATAAATGCGACATTTGCCATTATGTCAAACAAAAAAATAAAAATAGTATGATACACGATTCGTTAAAAAATTCATCAGCCATTGAAAATCTTCACCCCGGATTTAAACAAGCGTTTGATTACCTGAAAAACACAGATTTTTCTACGCTCGAAGACGGAAGGATAGAATTGGATGGAGATAGATTATATCTCAATATCGCCAGCATCAAAGGTAAAGAAAAGCAAGACGCTCCTATAGAAACGCACAATAACTACATTGACATACAATTACCACTGTTGGGCATAGAAAAAATAGGATGGAAAGCAGGTGGTGACCTACAGGAAGTTTCAGAGTCCTACAATGCAGAAAAAGACATCACCTTCTTCGTTGACCGCCCAACAGACTATACCAAAATATATCCGGGAGAATTTGTTATTTATTTCCCGGAAGACGGACATGCCCCGGGCATAGGAGAAGGACTGATCCGTAAGATCGTAGTAAAAGTCGCATTATAAATCCAGCTATAATATAAAAACAGCTTCTTCTAAGAAGCTGTTTTTGTATTATAGAAATCC
>DAIPZX010000395.1:0-2023 GCA_036781995.1 Massilibacteroides sp.
AGATATAACACGACGTTTCATGCTGCAAAGTTACAGGCTAAAGTATCAGCCTGTATGTCAGCCGACAACGCCAAACGTATCCAAATCGACGCCACTCGCGTCCACCTCACGAAAAAGTAGCAGTTAAGCCGTGAAATAGGTTTTTATTTGCAGAAAAATAGAGATGCAAATCAGCAAATAAGTAAGTCCGTAATGATTAGAATAAGTAATGAAATGAAGACTTACAAATTTGCCGAAACAGTTCAGCAAACCAATAATGACTTAATGAAATACCGACGTGCTGATTTACTGACTCAATGACTTGCTGACGTATTGAAGTAAATATCTGTTGGCTCAATGAAGCAAGGATATACTGAAATAAGTAGATACTGAAATGCTTAGGCATTTAGATAATGAGATAAATAAATATTGAAGTAATGAATTTTAAAAGCAATTGAACATGAAAACAGTGCATGTAACAATCATGAATGAGTATGGTCAAGATTTGCCCATAGATGACAGTAATCTATTCACTATTCAGATGGTAGATTTCCCTGTCGTAGGAGACCGAATTATTATCGACGACGTGGATAAAAATGATGTTGAAACTTCAGAAGACGATCAAATCTGCCAACTCTTTGACTTTTGCCAAGCAGAATTAGGTGGGAATAGATTTGAATTTGAAGTAGCTACAAGAATGATGTACAAAGTCCCTGCAAAATCATGGCTTTGTGTTGATTCACTGTATAAACCGATTAAAAAAAGAATAATTAAAACGTAAAGAAATGGAAAAGAGAACATTAAACGTAGCATTCTCCACACAGAAAGGTGGAGCGGGTAAAACAACCCTGACAGTATTGGTAGCAAGCTACCTGCATTATGTACGCGGCTATAACGTAGCCGTAGTCGATTGCGATTTTCCGCAACACTCCATTGCGGAAATGCGTGAACGGGATTTGCAAATGACAATGGAAGATGAGCATTACAAACTCATGGCTTACGACCAGTTTTCCACTTTGGGCAAAAAGGCTTATGAGGTTATTGAGAGCAGTCCCGAAAACGCAATGGAAGATGCAAAGGAAGTGATTGAAGAAATGAAACCGGACATTGTGTTTTTCGACCTGCCGGGAACTATCAACAATCCGGCGGTTGTCCGCACCCTGTCATTCATGGATTATATCATTGCGCCGATTTCGGCTGACCGCCTTGTATTGGAAAGCACCCTGCAATATGCCATTACGGTCAATGACGGTCTGATAACGACAGGAATCGGAAAAATCAAGGCAATCCACTTACTATGGAATCTCGTGGACGGGCGGGAGAAAACGGAACTCTATGACGTGTATGAAGATGTGATTGAAAAACTGGGTTTTCCGCTTTTCAAAACATTCCTTCCCGACAGCAAACGATTCCGCAGGGAGCAATCCATTAGCCACAAGGCTCTGTTCCGTTCCACCCTGTTTCCGGCGGATAAGGCATTGGTAAAAGGCAGCAACCTCGATGCGTTGGTTGATGAATTGTTGGAAATGATAAAAGAGTAAGCTATGGCAAAAGAAAAAGACAAAGAAGTAAACCTGAATGAGATAGATGCAAACTTCATCATATCTTCATTTAAGAACAAGGAAAGGCGGAACAACCCCAGTTCCATGCCCAGAGCATTGTTGCCTCCTGAAAAAGAAGAAGCTGTGGAGGAAGAAACACCCGAAACTCCTCCTGAAGAACAACAGGAAATACAGGCTCCGGCGGTGCAACCCCGTGAGAGTACCCGTAAGAAGAAAGGGCAGGTAAATTACAAAGAAACCTTTATCCGCCGCAATGAGATCAAAACACGGGAATGTGTCTATATCAGCCATAACATACATGCTAAAATCGTAAAGCTGATAAGGGCTTTGGAAGATACAAGCATAACAATCGGCGGATATATTGATACGGTGTTGTCCGAACATCTGGAACAACACAAGGAAGAAATAAACGAGATATACCGCCAATCGCGGGAAGATTTATTGTAAAACATATTTATTAAAAAGTAAAGTTATGATACCCA
>DAIPZX010000396.1:0-2020 GCA_036781995.1 Massilibacteroides sp.
ATCTTGAATAGTAGGAAGGAGAAAAAATGAACAGAAAGGAAAAACGACCGGATCATTTTGAGTAGAATGGCTGAATAGTTTCCTAATCTGATTCATTGACAACGATATACGATTTTTTTGTGTAATTGAGGAGAAATGTTGTTCGGGTGTGAATTAAAATGAAAATAGGAGAAAAAATGTTGAAATAGGATATCTGCTCCCTTTTTTTGCAGGGTGTTGGGAATATTAGAATATAAATAGCTATTTTTGTATTCTTATAATGAATTAGAACAAGAAAAAACTGTAAAATGGCTGCAACAAAACGAATTAAGCGGGCTCTGATTTCTGTATTTCATAAAGAAGGGCTTGATGAAATATTAAAAAAACTACATGAAGAGGGTGTTAGTTTTATTTCAACAGGAGGAACAAGAACTTTTATTGAATCCTTAGGTTTGCCTTGCGATGCAGTGGAAGATCTTACCGGTTATCCCTCTATTTTGGGCGGTCGGGTTAAGACTTTACATCCTAATGTTTTCGGCGGAATTCTTGCCCGCAGGGAAAACGAGACAGATCAGACACAACTTGCCCAATATAATATTCCGGAAATAGACCTGGTGATTGTCGATCTGTATCCGTTTCAGGAAACAGTGACTTCCGGTGCCGAAGAACAAGCAATTATAGAGAAAATAGATATAGGCGGTATTTCGTTGATTCGTGCTGCTGCTAAAAACTTCAAAGATGTAGTAATCGTAGCGTCTAAAGATCAATACTCTCCATTGTTTCAGTTGCTTGAGGAAAAAGGAGCGGAAACAACGATTGTAGACCGTAAATGGTTTGCCAAGGAGGCTTTTGCAGTTTCTTCCGGTTATGATTCTGCTATTTTTAATTATTTTGACGACAGAGAAGGTTCGGTATTGCGTGTGGCTGTAGATGAAAAGAAGCATTTGCGTTATGGTGAAAATCCGCATCAGAATGCCGATTTCTATGGCAAATTCGAAGATATGTTTGATCAGATACATGGCAAGGAAATATCATACAACAACTTGTTGGATATTGATGCGGCCGTAGGGCTGATTGATGAATTTGATGAAAACACGTTTGCTATCTTGAAGCATAATAATGCTTGCGGAATAGCTTCCCGTCCAACTGTGCTTGAGGCATGGAAAGATGCATTGGCAGGCGATCCGGTTTCTGCATTTGGTGGAATTCTGATCTCCAATGCGATCATTAATAAAGAAGTAGCAGAAGAAATCAGCAAGATATTTTTTGAAGTAATCATTGCTCCGGACTATGATACGGATGCATTGGAGGTGCTTATGCAAAAGAAAAATCGTATTATTTTAATACGGAAACAGGTGAAAACTTGCCCGGTGCAGTTCCGTTCTCTGCTGAATGGCGTATTGGTGCAGGAGAAGGATTTGAGTATTCAAGCGGCTGAAGATCTGGAGCCTCTTACAGATAAAAAACCGGATGCACGGGAAATTGAAGATTTGTTGTTTGCCAATAAATTAGTGAAGCATAGTAAATCGAATGCGATTACTTTGGTAAAAAACAAACAACTATGTGCAAGTGGAATCGGACAAACATCACGTGTTGACGCTTTGAAACAGGCGATTGAAAAAGCTAATTCATTTGAATTTGATTTGAATGGGGCGGTCATGGCTTCGGATGCATTCTTCCCTTTTCCTGATTGTGTGGAGATAGCAGCGAAAGCAGGAATTACAGCTGTTGTACAACCCGGAGGATCGGTGAATGACAAACTGTCTATTGACTATTGCAATGAACATGGTGTGGCAATGGTTAAAACAGGAGTACGCCACTTTAAACATTAATTTCGTAAAGTAAAGAACAATGGGATTATTCTCTTTTACGCAAGAGATTGCGGTAGACCTTGGAACGGCCAACACAATAATCATTACAAATGGGAAAATTGTAGTTGACGAGCCTTCTGTGGTTGCTTTAGACAGAAGAACTGACAAAGTGCTCGCCGTAGGCGAAAAAGCCAGGCAAATGCACGGTAAAACGCACGAAAATATACGGA
>DAIPZX010000397.1:0-1999 GCA_036781995.1 Massilibacteroides sp.
TGGGTATCGACTTCAGTTGGTATAAGAGTAATTCCATCAACCAGTTGCTTAATATTCCGATGGATCCGTTGAGCGGTTATAAATTCCGTAAGATCAATGCTGGAGATATCCAGAATACCGGTATCGAAATCATGTTGAATGCAACCCCGGTTCAAACCAAAAGCGGATTTAGCTGGGATATGATGTTGAACTTTTCACGCAACCGTAATACGATTGAAAGTCTGATTGACGGCGTCAACCTCTATTCTTTGGGAGGATATGATAACTTACAGGTATATGCCAATGCCGGCGGTAACTATGGTGAAATATGGGGAACAAAGTTCAAACGCGTAACAGACAAAAGTAGCCCGTATTTTGGGCAAATGGTCCTGACAAAAGACGGTCTTCCCACCGCTGAAGAAGAAAAAGTGAAAATTGGTAATCAGGAAGCTGATGCCATGCTGGGTTTTACAAATACTTTCCGTTACAAAGGGATTTCATTCAGTTTCTTAGTCGATGCCCGTATCGGTGGCGAGATTTTCTCTGCAACCAACCAGGAAATGCAATTAAGAGGTACCGCAGCTAAAACAGTAGTCAACGGCGAACGCCCTGACATCACTTTGAAAGGTGTTTACTTAGATGATAACAATGTCTATCAAACGAATACCAGCAGCGTAACTGCACAACAATATTGGCGTCAGGTAACGCAATTAACCGGGAATTTAGGTGTAGGTGAAGCGAATATCTATGATGCGACGAATGTGCGCCTGCGTTATATCTCCTTGAATTACGATTTCAACAAAAAGATGCTCGCTAAGACACCGTTTCAGAAGGTTGCCGTTGGCTTCACATGTAATAATGTCTGGATGATCAAAAGTCATCTCAATGGAGTAGATCCGGAATCCGTGTTCTCGACACGTACAAATGCCGAAGGGTTTGAAAGTTATTCTATCCCTACTTCAAGAAGTTATTTGTTTAACGTAACCTTTGGGTTCTAATTAAATTAACATAAGCAATATGAAAAATAGAAGTAAATTATATACAGTACTAATCGCGAGCGCTCTATGCTTTAGTGCTTGTTCGGACTTTGATGATATCAACAAGAGTCCAAGTGCAGCCAGTTCCGACCAGATCAATGTGGCCTATCTGATCAACGAATCGATCACTAAGGCACAACAAGACCCGGATGTCGCCGAACGTTCTTTCGTGTTATATTGGAAAGTAGGCGGACATCAGATGATGAGCAGTGGTTTTAGCACCGGAGGTTATAACGATGGTTGGACATCTTCTTATTATAATCAGTCTTCCGACTGGCAAAAATCAGCAAATCTGGCAATCAATCTGGCTGACGAACAAATAGCCAACGGTCTTGTCGGGGATGATGCCCTTATGGTACCGAATATGAAACAGGTTGCCCGTATCTGGCGTGCTTATCTGATGAGCGAATTTACAGATAACTTCGGACCTATTCCGTTGAATGGTTTTAATGGCGTTAATCCGGAATTCTCCGGAGAAAAAGACGTTTATTATTTTCTATTGAACGAACTTAAAGAAGCCGTTGCAGAGCTTAATACAAACTTCACGGCCCCCGATAGTTATAAAAGCTATGATCGTGCTTATGAGTTTCGTTTTGAAAAATGGGCTAAATTCGGAAATAGTTTACGTATGCGTTTAGCCATGCGCTTATCTGAGGTAGATGAGTCTAAAGCTAAAAGTGAATTCGAAGATGCGGCGAAAGGTTCTCTCCTTTTAAGTAATGATGATGCCTTTACAGTGAAAGAAAGACCGGGATGGGATGCATTAACAGGAGTTATGTCACGTGAGTGGAATGATCAGCTATTGTCTGCTACCCTGAATAATCTGTTCCTGAATATGGGAGGAATCGAAACATCGCGGATTTTAACGGAAAGCCGTTATCAGGCACATATCAAACCGGCGGACTATATTGGACAGAAATACGAGAAACATTATTCTTCGCTGACAAACGATCCTTCTGCCGGCTTCTTCTTTGATGGTCTGC
>DAIPZX010000398.1:0-1979 GCA_036781995.1 Massilibacteroides sp.
GTTTACAAATTTTCCATTTATTGTAGTTAAGCGCGCGGAATGTATTGTATTTAGCTACACGGATAGGGTAGAGATGGCAGGATACAGGTTTGTAAAAATCAATACGTCCCTCTCTGTAAGCCTTCTCAATGGCACATTTACAAATACCCTTTTCGTCATAGAAAGTAAACACGCAATCGCGCCCATTCACTAACGAGGTCACGATCTCTCCGTCTTCATCTACATAGCCAACACCCTGTTTCTCAATAACCGCTTGGGCTTCCGGAGACAGATCGTTCCATATCTCAGGAAGTATTTTTTTGATGATCTGATATTCATTGCTTTCAATCGGAGCGCCGGAGTCTCCCTCTATGCAACAGGCTCCTTTGCATTGTGTCAGATCGCAAATAAATGCCTTCTCGATAATGTCTAAACTGATTAGCGTGTCTTCTATTTGAATCATAATGCTATTTGTACCGTTATACAATTGTTAATATAACCAGACCTCCCAAAAACCTGCTTATTTTATCAAGGCATGTCCGGTCATTTCTGCAGGTTGTCCTAATCCCATGATTGCTAAAAGGGTAGGGGCAACGTCTGCCAGGATTCCGTTTTCAACTTTTGCGTCTTTGCGATCTGTCACATAGACACAGGGAACCGGATTCAGCGAGTGAGCCGTATTCGGACTTCCGTCTGCGTTAACGGCATTGTCTGCATTTCCGTGGTCGGCAATGATAATTACCTCATATCCTTTAGCTTTTGCTGCTTCAACTGTGTCGTGCAGACAATTATCTACCGCTGTAACCGCTTTTTCGATCGCTTCATATATAC
Organism: Massilibacteroides sp.; assembly: GCA_036781995.1. GTDB lineage: Bacteria > Bacteroidota > Bacteroidia > Bacteroidales > Tannerellaceae > Massilibacteroides. Next base: position 811 of record DAIPZX010000398.1, read on the forward strand.
CGGTATGACCCACCATGTCGCCATTTGCATAGTTGCAGATGATGCAGTCGTATTTTTCGGTATTGATAGCTTCTACTAATTTGTCTTTCACTTCGTAGGCGCTCATCTCCGGTTTCAGGTCGTAAGTGGCTACTTTAGGGGAAGGCACGAGAATGCGGTCTTCGCCAACGAACGGTTCTTCGCGTCCGCCATTGAAAAAGAAAGTTACATGCGCGTATTTTTCAGTTTCGGCGATGTGAAGTTGTGTTTTCTTTTGCTCTGCCAGATATTCTCCCAGTGTATTACTTACATTTTCTTTGTCGAAAAGGATATGCACGCCTTTAAAGTTTGCATCGTAAGGGGTCATACAGTAATATTGCAAACCTGGGATTGTTTTCATGCCCGCTTCCGGCATATCTTGTTGTGTCAATACAACGGTCAGTTCTTTGGCGCGGTCGTTACGGTAGTTAAAGAAGATAACCACGTCACCCTCTTCGATATGAGCGATTGGTTTTCCGTTTTTCGTGTGTACGATTGGTTTAATAAACTCGTCTGTAATACCTTCCGCATAGGAATCTTCAACGGCTTGTATCATACATTCTGCCGGCTTGCCTGTTCCGCTTACCAGCAGGTCGTATGCTTCTTTTACGCGTTCCCAGCGTTTGTCTCTGTCCATCGCGTAGTAGCGTCCGATGATAGAAGCTATCTTGCCGCCTGTTTTTTGCAGATGTTTTTCTAATTCTTCAATAAAGCCTTTACCGCTCTTCGGGTCGGTGTCCCGTCCGTCCATAAAGCAGTGTACGTATGATTTTGTGATACCATACTCCCGGGCAATATCAGTCAGTTTCATCAGGTGTTCCATAGAGCTGTGCACACCTCCATCTGAAACCAAGCCTAAGAAATGAATATTTTTGTTGTTCTCTTTCGCGTAGCTGTAAGCGCGTTTGATCTCCGGATTATCCAGAATTGTATTTTCACGGCAGGCAATATTGATTTTTACCAGATCCTGATATACTACACGTCCCGCGCCAATGTTGAGGTGACCTACTTCGGAGTTTCCCATTTGTCCGTCCGGCAGACCTACGTTTTCTCCCGAAGCCTGTAGTTGTGAGTTGGGATAATTTTTAATTAAGCTGTCCCAATAAGGAGTTGGTGTTGAAAAAATAACATCACTTTTACTCTGGTTGCCG
>DAIPZX010000399.1:0-1966 GCA_036781995.1 Massilibacteroides sp.
TTAATTTTCAGTGGAGAATAAAAGAACTGATTCCAAACTTTAGGAGCAGGAGCCAAATCCCCATTCGCACCTTCCACAGCATAAACATAGCCAAAAGAATTACCGCCGGCAGCCGCATGCCCCATAACAATCATATCGGCAGAAGCATCGCCATCCACATCCGCAATGACAGGATATTCAAAACCGGTATAAGAACCGACTGTTTCCTGGAACCTGATTACGCTTGGATCGTTTTCTCCTAATGAAACAAAAGGTTTGGAAGCGGATATAATGCGTAAAGTCTGTTCGTCACGGTAACAGATGTCCTGAATACCATCGTTATCGAAATCAAACAGGGTAAAACCTGTGTTGGAGGAGTTATCCTGGTGTTCCATAACAAAAGAAACCTTCAACCTGTCTGTATAATTCGTGGCAGCATCATCCCATGTCAGACCCATAATATGACCGGAAACACTTCCTGCAATAGTAAAATAACTTGATAAGGTACCGGCAACATTGGGATGGACGGGTATAGTGGATGAACCATAAGTTCCATAAGCCGGAACAAACAATCGCGAAGACAAGATCGAAATTTCCGGCATTTTTTTACCGTTTTGTTCATATCCGTCAATGTCTCCGATAAACAGGTACGAGTGGTTTCCCGTATCTTCATACGATTGTTGTATATCTCTTTCCGCTAATATTTCAGGATTTCCATTACCGGGAAGAATGTTTCCGCTTTCGTCTTTTCTCACCAAGTTCGGCGTCCAGACAGATAGCCTCATCTGTCCTAACGCCCTATTGATGTACCGAAGCGTAACGATTTCCGGCAAACCATCGGCATTGATATCCGCGACTCCGGTATGACCGTCGCCTATTGTACCTGAATAATTGACCGTACTAAATGTTCCCGCGGTTAAATCAATATCGTAATACACTTTTCCACCTGCGATGATATCGTATTTGCCATCAAAATCGATGTCATAGATAAAAGGGAAACCGATATGGTTATCTTCAAAATACATAGTCCTGTCTCCGCCATAGAAAAATGAAGCGCCGGCGGCTGTAACTGCCAAATCTTCAATTCTCATAATTAAGCTTCCGGTAACGGCATTATATATTTTATTATACACGATAACTTCGGGCACACCGTCAGTATCAATATCCACAACCTGAGGTATTGGTTTACCAAAAATACCATTGTTTATAGATCCACCTCCATTAGTTAGGTCATAGCGATCGTTCGTTACCCATTTTAATGACAATTTATTATTATCTCCTACAGGAACACCCTGATTAAATGTATTGTCATTAATTTCCCATGACGCCACTCTTTTACTCCATTGGGGAATTGCTCCAGGACCAAAAGCCAGAATAATTTCGCCCTTTCCATTCCTGTCAGAATCGACAAGCGCGAGTTGGCAGGGTGATCCGTGAAAACCCAACGCGCCAAGAACACCAAAATTCATAGGAAGAGTAAATCTTACGATTTCCTGACCAGTCTGACCATTCAAGATATAAATATACTGTGCAGTCTGAGCCGGTCCGCCCGCGGCGCCGTCAATAATTCCCAACCCCACGATTTCCGGTTTTCCATCGCCATTCAAATCGCCTACTACCGGTATCGAAAACCCGTAAAAACGATGAGCCCCTCCATTAGATTCCTGGCTTCTGAACTTATAGCGCGGACTAAACTGAACAGGCGCCATGTGCGTAAAACAACGAATTATTGTTGAATCTATAAACCCAAGCGGATTTTCCGGTTCGGTGCCCCTGAGGATATATTTCAAGTTGGAAGATTGTACTTCTTCATCAACAACAGGAGATTCGAATTTCGATTTCAGCACAAGAAGAGGAGCGTCTTCTGTCCCTTCGTTTTTTATAATATATCTATCCGTAGCATCCACATTCGCGATTATAAAAGCAGCTCCGGCTATTGTCAGTACAAACAATAGAAATATGTTTATCTTATTTTTAAAAAAACTTT
>DAIPZX010000400.1:0-1963 GCA_036781995.1 Massilibacteroides sp.
TGCAAAGGTTTAACCAACAATAAATAATTGACTGCGGTCTTTTACACCTCCACTCTATACAAATATAAACAACAAACAGTATAAATCAATTATTTACAGATACTTTAACTATAGAATACCTCCCTTATTTTGCTGTCTATGTATATATAGATAAAAAAACAAGGAAAAACGCTGCATTTCTCAGCAAAGAAGTCTATTAATCTAATTTCAATACCGCTAAAAAGGCTTTTTGAGGAACTTCTACCGTACCTATCTGTTTCATTTTCTTCTTTCCTTCCTTCTGCTTTTCCAACAGTTTGCGTTTACGGGAGATATCACCTCCGTAGCACTTGGCGGTCACGTCTTTTCTTACGGCTTTAATCGTTTCACGGGCAATAATTTTTGCTCCGATTGCTGCCTGAATAGCAATATCAAACTGTTGTCTGGGGATCAACTCCTTTAACTTTTCGCACATGCGACGCCCGAAATTGACGCTATTATCAAAGTGAGTCAGTGTAGACAAAGCATCCACTGATTCTCCGTTCAACAGAATATCTAATTTAACTAATTTACTCGGACGATAGTCGTGCAAATGGTAATCAAAGGAAGCATATCCCTTTGAAATACTCTTTAACTTGTCATAGAAGTCAATCACGATCTCTCCCAAAGGCATATCATAATGGATTTCCACACGGTCTCCGGAGATATATTCTTGTTTCAGAAGGATGCCCCGCTTACCCAGACAAAGCGTCATAATCGGTCCGATATAAGTCGTATTGGTAATAACAGAAGCACGAATATAAGGTTCGTCTATATGCTCAATCAAGGTAATATCCGGCAGTCCGCTCGGATTATGCACCTCCGTACAATTCCCCTTCTTGTCATATACCTTATAAGACACGTTAGGCACTGTGGTTATCACATCCATATTAAACTCTCTATCCAAACGCTCTTGTATTATTTCCATGTGCAGTAAGCCAAGGAATCCACAACGGAAACCGAAACCTAAGGCGGCGGAACTTTCCGGCTGGAAAGTCAGAGAAGCATCGTTCAACTGAAGTTTTTCAAGAGAAGAGCGCAGATTTTCAAAGTCTTCACTATCTATCGGATAAACTCCGGCAAACACCATCGGCTTAACCTCTTCAAATCCGGAAATAGCTTCTTTCGCCCCATTTTTAACATGGGTTATCGTATCTCCTACACGTACTTCTTTTGATGTTTTAATACCGGAAATAATATAGCCTACATCTCCAGTCCTGATTTCATCCTGCGGAGACATGCCCAGTTTCAAAACACCAACCTCGTCTGCTTCATACTCTTTTCCTGTAGCAATAAACTTAACGTCATCTCCTTTTTTAATCACGCCGTTTACCACCTTGAAATAAGCGATAATTCCACGGAAAGAATTAAATACCGAGTCAAAAATAAGGCATTGCAACGGTGCTTCAGGATCACCCTTAGGCGCGGGCACCCGATTAATAATAGCATCCAGAATAGTATAAACACCTTCCCCGGTTTTTCCACTCGCGCGAATGATATCTGTACGCGCACAACCAAGCAGTTCTACGATCTGATCCTCGACCTCTTCCGGCATGGCGCTCGGCAAATCTATTTTATTGATTATAGGGATAATTTCCAGATCATGTTCAATGGCCATGTATAAATTAGATATCGTTTGAGCCTGAATACCTTGAGCCGCATCTACAATCAACAAAGCGCCTTCGCATGCTGCAATAGAGCGAGACACTTCATAAGAGAAGTCAACATGCCCCGGAGTGTCAATCAGATTCAGGATGTATTCTTCCCCGTCTTGACTATATTTCATCTGTATAGCATGGCTTTTGATGGTAATGCCGCGTTCGCGTTCAAGATCCATGTTATCTAAGACCTGAGCCTGCAAATCTTTGCCTTCAACGGTTTTTGTATACTCAAGCAAACGGTCGGCCAGGGTACTTTTCCCATGGTCAATATGGGCAATGATACA
>DAIPZX010000401.1:0-1939 GCA_036781995.1 Massilibacteroides sp.
AAGAAGCTGTTTTGAATTTTTTGTATCTTTGCAGTCCGAGTGCTTGAACACCTCGTTAAAAACAAGAATTTATGCAAAACAAAGTATCCGTATCTTTCATGTTGCTGGGCATTCTGTTTAATGTATGCCTGCTTACTTCCAATCTTTTAGAAACAAAAGTAGTTCAGATCTTCGGCATTACGACAACAGCCGGGCTGATTGTGTTTCCTATCTCCTACATCATCAACGACTGTATAGCCGAAGTATGGGGGTTTAAAAAAGCCCGCCTGATTATCTGGAGTGGCTTTGCGTCCAACTTTCTGTTGATCGCATTTGCTCAGATCGCAATCCTTTTACCCAATGCGCCGTTTTGGGAGGGCGAAGAAGGGTTTAATTTCGTGTTCGGATTAGCTCCTCGTATCGCCGTAGCCAGTTTAATCGCCTTCCTTGCCGGCTCTTTCATTAATGCTTATATTATGAGTAAGATGAAATTGGCTTCTAATGGGAAGAATTTTTCCGCGCGCGCGATCCTGTCTACTCTCGCAGGAGAAAGTATAGATTCGATTATCTTTTTCCCGATTGCCTTTGCCGGACTTGTTCCTGCGGATCAGTTGCTTGTTATGGTTGTGACTCAGGCAGTCTTTAAATCACTCTATGAAGTAATTATTCTACCCATAACGATCCGGGTGGTTAACTACATCAAAAAAATAGAAGGTAGCGACGTGTATGATCAAGATATTTCGTACAATCCTTTAAAAATAAAAGAATTGTAATTTTGTGTTTTGTCTGACGAAAAGAATGTTATAATACGTGCTGTTTAGATAAAAAATGAAACAGTGTTTGCTGTGTTTCTTAAATGCCCGTATCTTTGTGTGAAATACATGATTAGATAAATGGCACAACGCTCAGATAAAAAAAACGCACACAAACCTCGCCGGGTGGCAGGGGGACGCCGCATTTCAGTTAAAGAGGAAGATACACTGCTTCCTTTTCTTTACAAATCGTTAGCAAACGAACATAGCCGCACGGCTGTCAAATCCTTGCTGAGTAAAGGACAGGTATCCGTTAATGGTGAGGCAACTACGCAGTTTGATATGACGCTTCACCCCAACGATCTTGTTTCCATTACTTATGGTAGAGGAAAAGTCGTTTTTAATCATCCTATGCTTAAAGTGGTTTGGGAAGACGAATCACTGATTGTGGTAAATAAAAAAAATGGGTTGCTCTCCGTAGCCAATCAAAAGGTAAAGGAAAAGACGGCTTATCAATTACTGAGTGACTATGTAAAGAAAACGGATTTGCGGAATAAAATCTTTATCCTGCACCGGTTAGAACGTGAGGCTTCGGGGTTGATGATCTTTGCCAAGAATAAAGGCATGCAAGCTCAATTGCATACGCACTGGAATACGATGATAACCAACCGTAGTTTTGGGGTTGCCGTAGAAGGACGACCGGAGAAAAATACAGACTTGTTGATGTCTTTAGATTCTAATAATGAGAAGTCTAATGTTTATATCACTTCTGCCGATAGCGGTACGGAGACGATTATGCGTTACAGACTTCTGAAAACAAACGATGTGTATTCTTTGTTGGAGTTGACCATGGAATCCGGTCATAGAAATCTGATTCGTGAACAAATGGGAGTTCTCGGAACACCTATTGTCGGAGATGAAAAATATGGCGCGCAAACCAATCCGATTAACCGGATTGCATTGCATGCGCATAAACTTTTTTTTATTCATCCTGTTACAAACGAAGAGATGCGTTTTGAATCACCTATTCCTTCCTCTTTCATTTCACTTGTGAAGAAATAAAAGCAAAATAAATAGATTTATGAAAAAGATATATTCAATCCTTTTGCTCTCGGCATTGACCTTTGCCGTGCAGGCGCAGATTTTTACTCCGGCGAAATGGGATATAAAATTAGAACAAACCGGGAAGCCGGAAAAAGAGATTGTGT
>DAIPZX010000402.1:0-1922 GCA_036781995.1 Massilibacteroides sp.
ATATACAGGCTAACATTTACCTGCCCGAAAAACTCCGCGCCAAAACGATTGCCGGACATTTTGGGGTTTCCGAGTTTTATATCGGCCGTTATTTCAAGAAGCATACGAACGAAACGATGCAGCAATATATTGTTAACTACAGGTTGAAGCTGATAGAAAGCCGTCTGTTATATAGTGATCTGCGGATAAATGAGATAGCTGTCGAACTTGGTTTTACGGATGAGAGCCATATGAATAAGCTTTTCCGGAAATACCGTGGCATAACGCCGAGGGAATTCCGGGAGAATGCAAGGTGGAAATAGGTACGCGGGCGTATTGCATTCTATCAATTAAACGATTCCCTGAATTCCTTTGGCGACAGTTTTGTTTTTGCCTTAAACAGTTTACTGAATGATTGTGAATGCTCAAACCCTAATTCATATGCAATCTCGCTTATAGAAAGGTCTGTTGTGGATAACCTCTCTTTCGCTTTTTCAATCAGTTTGTTGTGAATATGCTGCTGAGTACTCTGCCCCGTCAGGACTTTAAGCAAATTACTTAAATAACCGGGCGAAAGATTCAAACGGTCGGCAACATACTGAACAGAAGGCAGCCCTTTTGTAATCAGATCATCGCTTTTGAAATAGTCGGTCAGCACCTTTTCCAGTTGGTCGAGGGTGTGGTGACTGCTTATTTTTCGTGTGATGAATTGCCGTTGGTAAAAGCGTTCGGAATAGTTGAGTAAAGTTTCGAGCTGTGAGATGATAATGGTCTGGCTGAACTTATCGATGTTTGAATGGTATTCCTGCTGGATATTGCGGATGATATTGTTGATGGTGATTTCTTCTTTTTCGGAGAGGAAAAGGGCCTCGTGTACCGAGTAATCGAAGAATTCGTAGTTCTGAATATTCTTTCCCAAAGAGGTGTTCCACAGGAAGTCAGGGTGGAAAAGCAGCATCCACCCCGAGGGTTTCATCGGATAACCTTCTGTTTCGAATCCAAAGATCTGGCCGGGCGACATAAATGTCATTATACCTTCGTCGAAATCGTATATTTGTTGCCCGTATTTCACTTTGCCCTTCATGCCTCTCTTGATGGCGATGGAGTAAAAATCGAACATCAGGTTGCCGCCTTCTATGTTTTCCGGCGAATGGTCGACAGCATCCAGATCGATCACACTGATTAACGGATGCTCGGGCTTAGGCAAATTCCGGAGCTCGTGGAATTGGCTGATGGTTCGGATATGATGCAGTTCCCGGTTTTTCATACTTATTTCATTATTCCGAAAGTCTGTGCCAGTACAGCACGGTAGCTTTCCGGCGCGCCTATGGTTTCGAGGAACTTCTCACCGTTCGTCCAACCGCGGGGTACGGAGCCCATACCGTTGGCGGTAGCCCACAAAGCGGCACTCTGACTGTAATGTCCTGCATCAAGGGCAGATACGAACAATCTTTCATTTTCCGTGGGATATGCTGGCTTTCTCTCATCAAAGCGTTGCAAATCTGTAATATACATGAGATTAAGCGGAGCGGTGTACACAAATTCCTGCGTTCCGGCCATTTGTCGGTGGTCGCCTTTCTTTACTAACGTCAAGTGGTGTTCCTTTGAGTCGTAAAGATAGATACCGTTGGGCAGGATGGCGTATACTTTGATTGGATAAAGACCCATTGCCGAAGGGGTGGTATGCTTACCGTCGGGACGGTTTTCGCCCGAGGTGGCCCACAGGATGCCCGAAAGCTGTTCGAGTGTCAGTTCTTCACCCGCATATTCGCGTACCGAGGTGCGGCTCTTCATGGCATCGAGCAGTGTCGTGCCTGTTTCCTGCGGGGCGACGAGTTTTATTACTTCGGAGTCCATAATCTTTGTTTTTGTTGTTTGCACTTCTGTTTTCGCTTGCTCTTCCTTGTTTTGCGCTTGTGAATTACAGGCCATTACCAAGGCCG
>DAIPZX010000403.1:0-1861 GCA_036781995.1 Massilibacteroides sp.
TACCTCTATTTTCTCAACTGCATAATAGAGATCCGGGTTCGTTTTCCCCTTAATCATTTCTTCTATCTTAAATTGATGTCTTCTTTCCACGAGGAAGGGAGCATTTTTCGTACCTACATTCAACTTGTTGTCTTTATGCAACATGTTGTAAAAAAAAGTTTCTCTCAAAGCCTGGTGATTAACGACCATCGGACGAATAGGATACATCAGGTTGGTATCGTTCATGTAAACCTTAGCCGGTTTTTTAGGAAAACTATCGCCATCAGGATAAAGCATATTCATTAAGCGAGCATCCGTCAGATATTTGATATAGTTCATCACCGTGGCCCGGCTGGTTTCGATATCTTTGCTTAACTGGCTCACATTCGGGGCACAAGGCGCGCTGATAGCCAACAAATATAATAATTTTCTCAGTTTAGGGAGATAACTTTGTTCAATCTGTTTTATATAAAGAACATCTACTTCCAACATCATATTCATTGTCTTCAGTAAATTTTCCGAAAAATTACGTTTTTCAAGGAAGAATGGATAATAGCCATGGTGCATATAATCATGCAAGAAAGCCATAGGCTTCACTTCCGCGCAAATAGATTCGGCTATTTGGGTATGATCGTTCAATATTTCCTCCAAGGTAAAGGAGGAAAAAGAAGTGCCCACCATCAAATTTACATATTCACGAAACGAAAACCCGCGAAGATTATACGACTTTACACATCCTGATAAATCCGGATTTTCTTCTTTCAACCGCATAACGGAAGAGCCGGAAAATACAATCTTCACATCCGGATAGTTGTCATAACAATAGCGCAGTTCTCGCGACCAGTCAGGATATTTAAAAACCTGATCGATCAGTAAAACTTTTCCTCCTTTGGCACGAAACTCCGCAACGAAATCAATCAACGATCTTTCAGTAAAGTAGAAATGATTCAGATTTATATAAAGGCATTCCCTGTTTTCTTTCCCGAAAAATTCGCGTGCGTATTCTAATAGAAACGTAGTCTTCCCGACTCCTCTGGAGCCTTTTATTCCGATAAGACGATCGTTCCAATCTATTTCATCCATCAATTGACGGCGCACCGGCGAGGTAGTGTGTTCTAATAAATAATTATGTATCCTATAAAATGCTTCCACAATGTAAATTATATACTATTTGCAAATATATTAAATTTATCCACATTGCAATACAGAGATAGCAATTTTTAGCACTTTAGTGCAATTCCAACATTACAAAATTTCTCTTTTTTTGGATCTATGAAAATCAATGTATACTTATGTTTTTATTGATTCATAGTGATGTTGAAAAAACAGGGTTAAAGTTTTCTTCTAAATACGGCATGATTTGGTTTTTCCCATTTCCGACAAAAAAAGGTCGATGTGTTTACATCGACCTGAATACAAACTTCATTTTCAGAAGTATATTTTAAGATAACGTTAGGGTGTCTTCACCCCGTAAGTCCGTTGTTCTTTTTTTTATTTTTTACTCTTCTTCCGGAGTAGCGGCAGGAACTTCTTCAGGAGTTTGTTGAGCTGTTCCGAAGTTAGGAGCGATCATTCCCGGATCAATCGCGACAGCATCATTCACCTGTTGTTTGATCTCAGACTGTCTTATGGATTGAGAGGTAGGTATAAATGTTGTAATAATAATACTTAAAACAATAACTGTTCCGGCCAGCGTCCAGGTTGCTTTTTCCAAAAAATCGGTAGTCTTCCTAACGCCCATGATTTGGTTAGACGAAGAAAAACCGGAAGCAAGACCGCCTCCTTTAGAATTCTGGATCAACACAATCAAGATCAGCAGAACTGAAGCTATCAGGATCAGGATAGAAATAAATACGTACATTTTATTTTATATTTTTATTGT
>DAIPZX010000404.1:0-1792 GCA_036781995.1 Massilibacteroides sp.
ATCCGAGGCTTTACAAGATTATATATCAGCCTGTCATCAGACTGAAGCAAAAGCATGGGCAGAACAACAAGGGTTTACTTACCTTTCCGCAAATAATCAGGAAGACCTGGAAAAGTATCTGCCGGAATTTATGAATACGAAAACAGAGAAACCCGTTTTGTTTGAAGTATTTACTTCTATGGAGCAGAACGCGGAACAAATAAGAACATATTATCATCAACAAAAAAATAAGATATAATAATGGCAAGCAGAAAATGGACAACAATTAAGGAATACGAAGATATCCTTTTTGACTTTTATAATGGCATTGCCCGGATCACGATCAATCGTCCTCGTTATCGCAATGCCTTTACCCCTACTACCACCGGAGAAATGAGTGATGCATTGCGTATCTGCCGTGAAGAGGCTGATGTCAGCGTAGTTGTTATTACCGGAGCAGGAGACAAAGCGTTTTGTTCGGGCGGCGACCAGAATGTAAAAGGAAAAGGCGGATATATCGGTAAGGATGGGGTTCCCCGTCTGAGTGTATTGGATGTACAAAAGCAAATCCGCTCTATTCCGAAACCGGTTATAGCGATGGTGAATGGTTATGCAATTGGAGGGGGACATGTACTTCACGTGGTTTGTGATCTGTCTATTGCTTCAGAGAATGCAATCTTCGGGCAGACCGGTCCTCGTGTAGGTAGTTTCGATGCCGGATTTGGTTCGTCTTATCTTGCCCGGGTGGTAGGACAAAAGAAAGCGCGTGAAATCTGGTTTCTTTGTCGCCAATATAATGCGCAGGAAGCATTGGATATGGGTTTGGTGAATAAAGTTGTTCCCTTTGACAATCTGGAAGACGAAGTAGTCGACTGGGCAGAAACCATGATGCAGCACAGTCCGCTGGCTCTTCGCATGATCAAAGCCGGTCTGAACGCCGAATTAGACGGACAAGCGGGAATACAGGAGTTAGCCGGAGATGCAACCATGCTCTATTACCTGACCGAGGAAGCGCAGGAAGGTAAAAACGCTTTCCTTGAAAAGCGCAAACCGGATTTCAAACAATTTCCCAAATTACCCTGAGAAATAAAAACATATGTTTCGTATAAACTGCATACCCTATACCTTACAGTTTAAACAACCCGCAGGTACTTCAAGAGGTGTTTATACGGAACACCGGGTTTGGTATGTCGTTTTTACAGATATAAAGGATGAGTCGCATTACGGAATAGGCGAATGCGCGCCTTTGCATGATCTTAGTTGTGATTATGATGCGCATTACGCCGATACATTAGCGGCTTTCTGCAAGCTAACGGAGGAAAAACAGGCAGTTGACGCCGAACTACTCCGAGATTATCCATCTATACTTTTCGGTTTGGAAACTGCCATGCGTCATTATCAGCAACAAAAATGGCAGTTATGGAACACCCCGTTCAGTTTGGGCGAACAAGGCATTACCATCAATGGGTTGATCTGGATGGCAGACTATAAAAATATGCTACAACAGATCAAAGCTAAATTAGAACAGGGTTTTCGATGTATAAAGTTAAAAATAGGAGCTATTGATTTTGACAAAGAGCTCGATTTACTTCGCTTTATTCGCAGTCATTATCCGGCAGACGAAATCACGATTCGTGTAGATGCAAATGGTAATTTCTCCAATGAAGACGCATTAAATAAGTTGCATAAATTATCAGAATTGAATATTCACTCCATCGAACAGCCCATTAAATCCGGACAATGGGAGGAAATGGCCCGGCTTGTTGCTTCGACTCCTCTGCCTATAGCTTTAGACGAAGAGTTAATCGGAGTG
>DAIPZX010000405.1:0-1744 GCA_036781995.1 Massilibacteroides sp.
AAAAGCAGAAGAGTATAACCCGAATGGTTGGACTGACTATTCTTTATTGGAAAATACGAAACAGCCTGTTTCCTCTTTTTAATTTTCTATAGAAGATTCAGAAAATATATTCAACCGGGAATTATCATCAGGAGAGAGAAAAAATAAATTCATATTTAAGCTGGCAAACATTTTAAACCGAACTTATATGGATATTGGTATTACCTATAATCCGGTGGAATTAACATCCGGCCGCCATCATTTCCTCTTTCAGCCTAATCCGGGAATCAACCCATTTCAAATAGACCATAATCAGCATAAAGCAACGCAACACCCATTAATATACGGTTCAATTGGTTATCGGTTAAATAAAAAAATCAGTTTAGTTTATGAAAACAGCTCCGATTTCTTCAATAAAAACATCGCTTCGGTCGAACATCGGCTTGGATTGACATACAGTAAGAATCTCACAAACACAGGTCGACTTATCTTTATAGAAGGATCATTATTCGGAGCTATAAAGAACAACTATGTTAAGTTAGGCAAATATAATAATCCGGCTCCATTCCGGATAGATGGAAAGAAAATTGACGCCAGTAAAATCTCATTCTGGTATGGCAATCAACAGCAAGGAGTTATGCCGCAGATAGCCGTAAAACAAAACACGAGCCGTTTCTTCAGCCTGAAAATATTTTTAGCCTATAATATAGCGATCGGCAACAAAGATGTTTTTCGTATAAAAGAAGAAAAAGGCGGTCTGTTTCGCAAAAAGACGGCAACCATCCATGCAACCGATCAGACATTGTCTTTTGACACAGATTATAAAGAAACATGGAACGCCCTGGCCGCACCTAAATGGCAAACCGGTATTGCTTTGGTGTTTAATTAAATCAAAAGTATATCGTGACTATATTAATGCCTTCCCTTATTCTTGGATTGATTCCTTCTTCCTGAAATCTGATACATTGGCTACTAACATATTTTTATCATCTAATATATACGTACAAATATATGTGCAAAAATCACACAAAATAAAATCTTAACAAACTCTTAACCTAACGATAACGTAAGATAACTTATTAAGGCAAAATTCCTTTCAACCTTTGCAGTGAACAAATCTGAAAAAGGTTTATAGAACTGCTGTAACCACATAAAAATGTGATGATTCAGGCGCTCTTCAGTGCGTTAATTCATAGTGTTTTACTAACAACTAATATAAAAAAAAAGAACAGAATCATGAAAAAGTTAAATTTCAAAAGAACCGGATTGCTAACATTAGTATTCGGTGTTGTATGCTTCAGCGGATTGGCGCAAAATTCAAAACAAAAAACAGACAGGTTAGCTCCTTTCTATTCTGATTGTACAGGTGTAAAGGGTCTGTGTCAAACGCAAACTATTTGTAAACCGGACGAAACCGGTAAATACCTGAGACTGCATCGTAAATATTCCTTTACGTATGACAAACTGAAACGGGTGATAAGCAAAGAAGCCGGCAAATGGGATACGGACAGCGAAAAATGGATTCCGGACTACAAACAAACCTTTGTCTACAAAGACAACCAAATGGAGATTTATTACTCTAAATGGAATAAACAAAAAAAGTCTTACGATCCCGCAAAAGAAAAAGCGATCTATACCACCTGCGACTCAGGCATAACGGCTTATGCCAACTACAAAAAAGCCCCCTCTTCGGAAGAATGGACATTAGTAACCAATATGCCCAACCTGCAACTCAACCCTTTGGTCGCGGAAAAATAATCAGCAG
>DAIPZX010000406.1:0-1722 GCA_036781995.1 Massilibacteroides sp.
ATGCGGCTGCAATTTATTTTCTCGGAGACATGTTTGATTACTGGTACGAATATAAATATGTTGTACCAAAAGGCTTCGTTCGTTTTCTCGGGAAAGTAGCCGAGCTATCGGATGAAGGAGTAGAAATACATTTCTTTATTGGTAATCACGATATCTGGATGTTTGATTATCTCCCAAAACAACTCGGCGCAACAATTCATCGGGATACGCTTACAGTAGACCTTTCGGGCAAGCGATTCTTTCTTGGGCATGGGGATGAAGTGGATTTCCGAAGTAAGGGATTCCGGTTTATACGCGCCTTGTTTCGCAACAAATTCTGCCAATGGCTTTATGCCGGCATTCATCCGCGTTGGACTTTCGGATTTGCACTTGGCTGGTCGTTAAACAGCCGGAAAAACGGATTAGAGCAACAGTATGAAAGCAAATATCAGGGTGAAGACGCGGAATACCTTGTTCTGTTTGCTAAAAATTATCTGAAAACACATCCGGACATCAACTTCTTCATTTTCGGGCATCGCCATATCATGCTCGACCTGATGCTTTCCCACTCCTCCCGTTTATTAATTGCCGGAGATTGGATGCAGTTTTTTTCCTACATCGTATGGGATGGGAACGATTTGTTGCTCGAACAGTTTGAGGGGTAAAAACGCTACTGTAAAGAAGTAAAGCAATCATCAGAGCAAATCAACAACCTTTTCCAATTCCATCCCGCGAGAGCCTTTAATCAGCACATGATATCCGGCTAAAGGATTTGCTTTCAGGAAGTCTATCAGATCAGCCGTTGTCAGGAAGGTCTGATAAGTTTTGCCGGTTTCACTAAAGCGTTGTCCGCAAAGATATACCTTGTCGTATTTTTCATCTCGGATCAGACTGACAATGCCGGCATGTTCGGCTGCTGAGGTTTCTCCAAGCTCAAACATATCTCCCAGAATTATAGCCTTAGGCTGAACATCTAACCTGCTAAAGTTTTCCAACGCCGCCTTCATACTACTGGGATTTGCATTATAGGAGTCAACAATCAATGTGTTTTTTTTCGTCTGTTTTAATTGCGAACGCTTGTTTGTCGGCTCATAAGCGGTGATAGCCCGACTGATTCTTTCTGCCGGAATTTTGAAATATCGACCGATCGCTACCGCCGCCAAAAGATTATCTAAATTATAGCCTCCTATCAGATGTGTCTCTACAGTATGAATCTTGCCTTGCTGCTTCCAGTTAAAAACCAGAAACGGATTATTATCTACCATACGACCGGAGGTAAAGGCTGTTTCATCTTCTCCATACGTAACCTGCTCAAGGCCATGGGCTATAGACTGCAATAGCCGATCTTCCTTCTTTATAAAAACGACTCCTTTTACCTTACGCAGGAAATCATAAAGCTCTCCTTTTGTCTTTACAACGCCCTCCAAAGAGCCGAACCCTTCCAGATGCGCCCGCCCTACATTGGTGATAATCCCATAATTGGGCATGGCAATTGCCGCAAGTTCGGCTATATCCCCCGGATGACTTGCGCCCATCTCTATTACCGCCATTTCATGGTCGTGATTAAGGCGCAACAATGTAAGAGGCACCCCAATGTGATTATTCAGATTGCCCTCCGTGTACAATAAATTAAACTTAGAAGAAAGCACAGCGGCAATAAGCTCTTTGGTCGTTGTTTTTCCGTTTGTACCGGTTATTCCGATCACCGGAATATCGAACCGGCGACGATGATAAGCCGCTAAC
>DAIPZX010000407.1:0-1716 GCA_036781995.1 Massilibacteroides sp.
GTAAACTTATGCGGCTTGGTGGCATTGAATACCTGCGTGATTGTTTTTCCCTTCAACGTGTCGTTACACGAATGTTTTTCTTTATAGTGTTTCAGTTGTTCCCAGATAGCCTGATAGGTATGTACATTTCTGAAAGCACCACTCACATCCGGGCAGATGGTGTTTAGATTATTGATTCGACGGATTTCGGGATTAGGCAGATTGCCCGGCATTTCCAATGTGTTTACCGATTGATATTTCGTTCGATAGCTTGACATGGAAATACCAAAGTATTTCTTAAATGCTTTGGCCAAACTGAACTTCGTTTCATAATTCGTTTGCTGTTGTATATCACTGATAGACTGATTCGTCGCAATCAACAGATGAGCAACGTACTCCAGTCGCAGGCGTTGAATATATGTGCCGACGTTTTCTCCGGTCGTATTTCGGAATACTTTCCGGAAGTGGAAGAAAGAAAGATTTGCCATTACAGCCAGATGTTCAGGGTCAAGATCAGAGAAAAGGTTTTTGTCAATATGCATTTTAATCCGGCTGACTGCCTTATGATGCTGGCTTTCGGTTTCTTCCTTTTGCCGCCAGCGTTTCAATGCGGGGAGGCGTTTATTCAATAGAGTTCTTAATTCCTGCGGGGTATAGTCCGTATGGGAATACCGGTTGTATTTGTCGGTATACTTCACCCGGATATCCACCATCTCGCTCATGGGAATTTAACTGTGTAGCCGCCGTCTTTCAGGCAATAATAGCAATACTCGTCGCTACGGGAATGATCGGAATTAGTTCCCCGATATTCTTCCACATCGAAACGGAGGGGCATCCCGCAACTCCGGCAGTATTGTTTATCAGCTTGATTCATAAGACAAAGATACAATGCCTATTTTGGATATAGTTGTCCAAAATAGGCATCTTTTTAACTGCTTCCTTACAATGGTTTTACTGGGTTTGTTTAGATAACGCCCGCTTCAACAGGCTTTTCACTACTATTTTATGGAAAGGTTTTATAATCGCGAAATACACATTGCCCAATCGGTTATTGAAATGCACTACTGTTATAAGCGATACATTCTTTTTGTTATTATCCATATTTGCGATGTGTGCAGATAAGTAGGCCCCCAGGTGTTTGTCTTCCAATAATAATATGGTTTCATGATCGTTTTTGTCAGGTACGGATATGAATCCGGATTTAGCACCGGTACGAATACAGTCTTCTAATTTCTCCGTATCTTGTTTACTTCCTTTTAAGCCTACAAATTGCACCAGGAAATTGCGTAACCTTAAAAGCGCTTTTACCCATCCCGGCGCATCGGTAAAGAAACTGATAATGATGTCGTCTGGTGTTGGTGGTGTATTGCCCGTTACTTCACAAGCAAATACATCCGAATAGTTTGCCGGAAGATATTTGTTTACCAAACTATCTGTTGGGATAGGAGCGCTTTTTATTTTCATAATACTTTCAACTTATACTTATCTTTCAATTCTTGCTTCTCATTTTCTTCCAACGAACGGATATATCCTTTCCATCCGGGGCAAAAGTTGATGTGCCAACGCCAGAAACGTCCGATTATCGACTTCGGATCTTTATCGTACTTTGCTCTTATGGAACAGTTCTCACAATTATGTTGTGCCATAGTATATTGTTTTAAATAGCTTTTCTGTAATCTCCATCTTTCTTTTTCATGAATCCATTACTTAATAGTGCCTTTACCGAAAAAACGTTTT
>DAIPZX010000408.1:0-1658 GCA_036781995.1 Massilibacteroides sp.
GCGTCGATTTGTTTAGTTAAGTCCGTTTTCACGAAGTTAATTAAATCGTAGATATACCTTAAAACTGGTTGGGGGTCTATATATATAGTTTACTTCTATTTTACGGTTTTTAATGCCTGTAAGATGAAATAACTCGCCTTGAGCAGAGTTATTTGAATGGATTGTTGTATTTTCGTTCATGAGGAGAATTTTTGTTTGTTTTGATTATTAAATATATCGACGGATATTCTCCTCTTTTATGAATAATTCAGGATTAATCCTTTTTTAACTAAAATACATGAAAACACGATTGATTTTTAAAGTATTATTTGTTTTTTTGTTTTGTGTTTCGCTGATGAGCGCTTCTGACAATAACGGTTTGTTTGAAGATTCCGGCGATATCGGGAATTGTAAGCTGAAGGGTAAAACAAATTATAACCCTTCTACTAAAGTGTATACGCTGACCGGAGGTGGTTTCAATATGTGGGACAAGACAGATGAATTCCACATGACCTGGAAGAAAGAGACCGGCGATTTTTCTCTTGCTGCTAAAATTGCATTTGAGGGGAAAGGGGTGGATGCTCATCGTAAAGTGGGTATAATTATTCGTGAGTCGCTTGAGGCAAATGCAAAATACGCTGATGTTGCTGTGCATGGTGATGGATTGACTTCCTTACAATACCGTGAAGCAATCGGGCAGATAACAAAAGAAGTTGTCGGTCCTAAAGATGCCGATTATATCGTGCTTGAACGTATTGGCAAAAAAATTATTATGAAAACAGCTACCGGAAAATATCCGCAGGATGTTACAGGTGAGATAGAATTGGATTTCCCGGAAACGTGTTATGTAGGCTTGTTCATCTGTTCTCATAATCCAGATGTACTGGAAACCGGATATTTTTCTGATGTTGCGTTTAAAAAGCTATAAAGAACTGATAAATTTATTAACCTTTAAAAGAATGAATATATGAAACGTACCCTTAGTTTTTGTTTTTGTATGTTATTGCTTTCTTTCACGTCGTTCGGGCAACAGAGACCTGAAGTGACAAGCATATTAGAAATATTGGATATTACAAATGGTGGCAGAACTGTTGTCAAAGAGTTTCCTTTCCTGATCGAAGCGCCCAACTGGACTCCTGACGGAAAATGGCTGGTGTATAATAGTAAAGGCAAGCTTTACAAATTATCTCCTGATTCTCCGGGAGAACCGATAGAAATAAATAGTGGTTTCGCTGTTAATTGTAATAATGACCATGTGATTTCTGCGGACGGAAAGCACATTGCAATCAGTCATGGTACAAAGGAAGATCGCAGATCGCGGATCTATACTTTTCCTTTTGAAGGGGGAACTCCTACGCTTATCACCCCGTTAGCTCCCAGTTATTTGCATGGATGGAGTCCGGATAAGAATTTTTTGGCTTATTGTGCGAATCGGAATGACAACTACGATATATATATCATTCCTGCCGTAGGAGGTGAAGAGATTCGCCTTACAGAATCAGAGGGTCTGGATGATGGTCCGGAATATTCTCCGGATGGAAAATACATCTGGTTCAATTCTGTTCGTACGGGGCTTATGCAGGTTTGGCGTATGAAAGCCGATGGATCGGAACAAACACAAATGACTTTTGACGAAACCCTTAATTCATGGTTCCCTCATGTTTCTCCTGATGGAAAAC
>DAIPZX010000409.1:0-1575 GCA_036781995.1 Massilibacteroides sp.
TTCCTATCCCCGTGCCGCTGGTTCCTCGCCTTGCATTACAAATGAATCCAAAAGCCGGAAATATGATTCAACCCCTCTGTTGGTGCGGTTTCCAATAGGTAAGGAGTCTCACCCTTTTTGATCACCAAAAAATACACGGTTTTTCTGAAAAATATTTCCGATTCAAAACGTCCTTTATTCGCACTTCAATACAAGATAGCTTTGTATTGTCTAAATATTATTAGCTATGGCAGGCTTAAAATGGATAACAGAAAAAAGGAAGGTAAGAGAACTTATCCCTACGGATTATAATCCACGAGAAAGGGATGAAAGAGGACAAAGCAAACTTATTGCGAGCATCGATAAGTTTGACTTAGTAGAGACACCTGTAATTAATTTAGATAATCATATTATTGCAGGGCAACGACGTTGGGAAGTGTATATGGAGAGCGGACGTGAAGATGACTACATCGATGTTCGTGTGCCGAATCGAATGTTAACAAAAGATGAAGTGGATGAATATATATTAATCTCGAACACTCATGCCGGTAAATGGTCTCTTCCTAAGTTAGAAGCACACTTTTCTGATATCTATAAAGATATTATAGACCTCCCGGTAGTATCTGCAGATTTTCCATCATCCGACATGCTTGATAAAAAGAAGCTTGAACAAAAGGAAGTGGTAGAAGATGAGTTCAATGAGGAACCACCCAGAGATCCGGTAACCAAAACAGGAGATGTCTATGAGTTAAATAATCATCGGTTTATATGTGCCGACAGTACTGATATATTGGAACTAAAACGCTTAATGGATGGTAAGCTAGCGCAAATGGTATTTACCGACCCCCCTTATAATGTACGTATTAAGGACATCGTTGGATTAGGAAAAACAAAACACGATGAATTTAAGATGGCTTCCGGAGAAATGAATAAAACAAGGTTCTCCAGATTCTTAGAAGACTGTTTTCTTAACCTTATTAAATTTTCGGAAAATGGATCCATTCATTATATATGTATGGATTGGAAGCACACCAATGAACTAACCACTGCAGGTCGGATTTATGCAGAGCAGAAGAATTTAATCGTATGGAAGAAAGACAATGGAGGTATGGGCTCATTCTATCGCTCGCAACATGAACTCATCTTCGTCTATAAAAATGGAAAAAAGAAGCATATAAATAACTTTGGTCTTGGGGAGACCGGGCGATACCGGACAAATGTTTGGGAGTATATTGGAATAAATTCTTTTGCTTCCAAAGACAGGGAAAATTTGGAAGATCATCCAACGGTAAAGCCTGTTAAATTGGTTGCAGATGCTATCATTGATTGTAGTAATCTATATGGAATTATCCTTGATATTTTTCTAGGATCCGGAACGAGCATCATTGCTGCAGAACAAACAAACCGTATTTGTTATGGTGTAGAGATGGATCCTAAGTATTGCGATTTGATTGTCAGAAGGTATCTCCGTTTTATGAAACAACATAATCAGTCTGTGATAATTAAACGGAATGGAGAAACATTAACAGATAGTGAGTTAAAAGAATTTGAAAAATGATCTATTCCGAGGATTTTCTTTCAAAAGTAAGCAGCTTC